>JASHSY010000080.1 GCA_030040825.1 Xanthobacteraceae bacterium | reverse complement strand
CCGTTCATCAGAAAATCACCGTCGCCGGCCACACATATGACCGGTCGCTCGGGGTACAGCCGCTTCATCGCCACCGCGGCGGGAACGCCATAGCCCATCGATCCCGATGTCGGCGCAATGTGCTGGCCGAAGCGGCGGAATCGAAAGAAGCGATGAATCCATGCTGCATAATTGCCCGCGCCGTTGCACAGAATTGCATCCGCCGGAAGATTGTCGCGCAGCCATACCATGACCGCACCGAGATTGACCGCACCTGGCTGTTCTGTGGGTTTTTCGGTCCAGGCAAGATAATCGACGTGCGCCGCTTCGGCCTGACCGCCGCGGCCAATGGGCAGTTCGAGACGGCCAAGCGCGCTTGCGAACGCCGTCGGCGACGCGTGGATCGGCAGACCCGCAGCATAGACACGGCCCAGTTCTTCGGCGCCCGGATGCACATGCACGAAATTCATCTGCGGCCGAGGAATGTCGAGCAGCGTGTAGCTTTGCGATGGCAATTCGCCGAGCCGCCCGCCGATCAAAATAACCAAATCCGACCCTTTGATGCGTTCGACCAACTTGGGGTTAGGACCGATACCGAGATCGCCCGCGAAGCTTGAATGCAACGCATCGAAAAGATGCAGACGGCGGAACGTGGTGCAGACGGGAACGGCGTGTTTTTGCGCAAAGTTTGCAACCTGCTCCGACGCCGCTTGCGACCAGCGGCCGCCGCCGAGGATAAAGATTGGCGCGCGCGCTGCCCCAAGCAGCTGCCCGAGCTTTGCCATCTCGGCAGGCCCCGGCGATGTTTCTACCGGCACATAAGGCGGCGCGTCCTCGACCGTGACTCGCTCGGTCAACATATCTTCGGGCAGGCTTACGACCACCGGACCCGGCCGTCCGTTGCCGGCTGTGTAGAACGCGCGCGACACGATCTCCGGCACGCGCGCGGGATCGTCAACTTCGGTCGCCCACTTCGTCATCGAGCCGAATACCGCCCGATAGTCGAGTTCTTGAAAGGCCTCCCGTTCGCGCATGTCGCGCGCGACCTGACCGACGAATACAATCATCGGCGTCGAATCCTGGCGCGCGATGTGGATGCCCGGAGAGGCGTTGGTCGCACCCGGCCCGCGAGTGACGAAGCAAACGCCGGGACGGCCGGTCGCCTTGCCGACAGCCTCGGCCATCATTGCCGCCCCGCCCTCCTGCCGGCACACTGTGACGGAAAGATCGCTGTCCCGAAACGCATCGAGCACCGCGAGATAGCTTTCGCCCGGCACGCAGAATACGTGGCGGGTGCCGTGGATTTGCAATTGGTCGACCAGAACCTCAGCGGCCGTGCGGGTATTGGACTTGCCGCGCATGCGTGGTTCCCGGGAACAAGCGCAGCCGATTCGCCGCGCCGGGTGTTATGACTTTTGATTGCCGCGCCACGCGCCGATAGTCCAGTCCCCTCCCGTCGGCTGGAGGCCAACAGCGTACCGTCGGGGAATTTGCTGCATGAATACCGCAACTGACAGTCAGAGCGAGGTGTTCGCCTTCCTTGCCGACCCGGCGACCCATGGCGGGCAAAACGTGCAACGGATCGACACCCACGCGGCCTCGGTGTTTCTGGCCGGTGATCGTGTCTTCAAAGTCAAGCGCGCGGTGCGTTTTCCCTTTCTCGACTATTCGACGCTTGCCAAGCGCAAGCAAGCTTGTGAGGCGGAAATCACGGTCAACGTCCCGTATGCACCACAAATTTACCGCGGCGTGGTGCCGATCACGCGCGCCAAGGACGGCAAGCTCGCCATCGGCGGCGGCGGGGAACCGGTTGAATGGGCGGTCGAAATGCGGCGCTTTGACGAGAAATGCACGCTCGATCATCTCGCCGGTCGAATTGACACGATATTGGCCGACGCGCTCGGCCGGGCGGTCGCCGTAGCACACGCAAAATCGCGGCCGGTCGATCCTCATCCCTGGATCGCGGCGCTCGGCGCTTACATCGACGAGCATGCCGAAGCTTTTCGGCGGCAGCCTGATATCTTTCCCATCGGTGAGGTCGTGGCATTATGTGAGGCGAGCCGCGCGACCTACCAGCGTATTCTACCGCTCCTGCGCGAACGCGGTCGTCAGGGCTTCATTCGCCGCATTCATGGCGACCTCCACCTCGGCAACATCGTACTGATCGACAATGCGCCGGTCTTGTTCGACGCGATCGAATTCAGCGATCTGATCGCGTCCGGCGATGTCCTCTATGACCTCGCCTTCCTGCTGATGGACTTGCTCGAGCGCGGGCTAGCCAAGCAATCGAATACAGTTTTGAACCGCTATCTGGCCGAGACGCGGCGAACTGAACACCTCGATGCGCTGGCGGCGCTGCCGTTCTTTTTATCCATGCGTGCGGCGATACGGGCCAAGGTCACCGCGGCCCGCATGGAACGAGCGGCCGCACCAGAGCGGGCGGCGATCGGTAAAAGCGCCCGTGCCTATTTCGACTTCGCGACGCAAGCGATGAAGCCAGCGGCGCCGAAATTCGTCGCCGTTGGTGGCTTGTCTGGCACCGGCAAAAGCAAACTCGCCCGCGATCTGGCCCCCCTCATCGGACCCATGCCGGGTGCAGTCATCTTGCGCTCGGATATCGAGCGCAAAGCGCTATTCGGCGTCGGCGAGACCGAGAGGCTTGCGACCGACGCGTATACCCAAGAGATCGATGATCGTGTTTATGGTGCTCTTGCCGAGAAAGCGCGCCGTGTTTTCAGCGCGGGTCATTCGGTCATCGTGGATGCGGTTTTCGCTCGCGCCGGCGAACGCGCCGGTCTTGCTGCTTCGGCAAAGACCGTCGGCGCCTCTCTGTGCGGCCTGTTCCTCACGGCGAGCCTGGAGACCAGGCTCGCCCGTATAGGTCACCGCAAGCGCGATGCTTCCGACGCCGATGCGGCGATAGCGCGCGCGCAGGAAAACTATGACATTGGCGCGCTCGACTGGAAGCCCGTCGACGCCTCCGGAGAGCCGGCGACCACTCTGTCGCGGGCAAAGGCGATGGTGGCGGCTCTTGATTGACGGACACGCCTTGGCGCCAATATAAGCGCGGGACCAACCGGGCTCGGAAAGGCGCGAAAAATGGCAAGTGCTGCATCGTCGGCTGGAAACCCGGAAGAGCATTCTCGTCGCGACTTCCTTTATATCGCCACCGGCACAGTCGCCGCCGTCGGCGCGGCGGCTACTCTGGTGCCGCTAGTCGCCCAGATGAACCCGGACGCCTCGACGCTTGCCGCCGGTGGGCCGGTCGATCTCGACATTTCCAAAATCGAACCGGGCCAGCAGGTGGTGGTCCGCTGGCGTGAACGACCGGTTTTCGTTTTTCACCGCACTCCCGATACGGTGAAATCGCTGACCGACCCGAAATTGTTGGCGATATTGGCCGATCCAACCTCTGAGCAAGAGCAGCAGGCGCCCTACGCCACCAACGCCACGCGCTCGATCAAGCCGGAATTGGGTGTTCTGGTCGGTATTTGCACGCACCTTGGGTGTATTCCGCTGTTCTACCCGCAACCGAGCTCGAGCACGCCCGTTGCCGACTGGCCCGGCGGCTATTTCTGCCCCTGTCACGGGTCCAAATACGATGCCGCCGGTCGGGTATTTTCGGGAGTGCCGGCGCCCTATAATCTGCCCGTACCGCCCTACACCTTTGCTAGCGATACGACGATCAGAATCGGACAGAATCCGAGCGGCAGCAATTGGGACTTCGGCGCCATCAGGCAACTCTGATCGGCTACTCGCACGTTGATTTGAGATGAAACTCCGGCGGCCAATACGGCTCGGGCTGTTGCGGCTATCATTTCTGGCGGTCGTTGTTGGTATCGTTACCGGCTTCGGCGCGGTGCTGTTCCGCGCCCTGATCGGCCTGATCCATAACGTCGCCTTCCTTGGATTATTCTCCGTACCTTACGACTCCAGCGTGTTCACGCCGCCCAGCCCGTGGGGGGCGCTTATCATTTTTGTCCCGGTCATTGGCGGCGTGATCGTCACCCTCCTGATCACCAATTTCGCTCCCGAAGCGCGCGGACACGGCGTGCCGGAAGTGATGGACGCGATCTATTACCGCGAAGGCGTGATCCGGCCAGTGGTTGCTTTGATCAAATCGCTTGCTTCGGCGCTTTCCATCGGCACCGGCGCCTCCGTCGGCCGCGAAGGACCGATCATTCAGATCGGCGCTGCGCTTGGATCGACACTTGGGCAAATCGTGCGGATGGCGCCCTGGCAGCGCATCACACTCGTCGCCGCTGGCGCCGGCTCCGGCATTGCCGCGACCTTCAATACGCCGATCGGCGGCGTGATGTTCGCGATCGAACTGATGATGCCGGAATTGAGCGCGCGGACCTTTTTGCCGGTTGCACTCGCCACCGGTACTGCAACCTTCGTCGGCCGCATTTTCTTCGGCCTTCACCCCGCCTTCGCAATTCCGAATGCGCTTTTAGCCTCTCAGGCCCCGGCCTCGCTTGCGGCACTTCTGCTTTATGCACTCCTCGGCGGCTTGATCGGGGTGGCGGCGGCCGGCTTCATCCGCGGATTGAGCTTTGCGGAAGATGCCTTCGAATGGATCGAAAATCCATACCTGCGAAACATCGCCGGCATGCTGATCATCGGCATTCTGATTTACACTCTGTTTGTCGGCGCTGGACATTATCACGTCGAGGGGGTCGGCTATTCGACCATCCAGGCCATTCTCAATGGCAATCTCAGCCTGCCGGCGCTACTTCTGCTGCTGTTCATCGCCAAGCTCGCAGCCACATCGGTGAGTATCGGAGCCGGAGCATCGGGCGGTATTTTTTCTCCCTCCTTGTTCATGGGCGCAACGATCGGCGGCGCCTTCGGTCTGTTGGTGAACGCCGTCATGCCGGTATCGGATTTCGGCGTGACGACCTGCGCCATCGTCGGCATGGCCGCCATGGTCGGCGGCGGAACCGGCGCGGCGATGACCGCTGTCACTATGATTTTCGAGATGACCCGCGATTACGATCTGGTGATGCCAAGCATCATCGCGGTGGCAGTGGCTATCGGCGTGCGCCGCCTGCTGTCGGTGGAAAACATTTACACCATCAAGCTGGTCGGCCGAGGACATTTCGTGCCCAAGGCGCTGCACGCCAACATGTTTTTGGTGCGTCGCGCACGCGAAGTCATGCGAAAGGACGTAACCATTCTGACCGCCGACGCCGACTTCGATGCCTTCCTGCGCGACAATGCGAACAAGGGCGGCTTCCGGCACGTAGTAGTCATACGCAGCAATCACATCGCCGGCGTCGTTCGCGTCAATACCAGCTTGCGGCGCGGCGTCGAGCAGGCTTACAGCGGCGTACGGCTCGGCGACGTGGCGCAACGCAATTTCACCGTCGCTCGCGAGGACGACATCATGTTCGACGTAGTACAGCGCATGGCTAGGCACGACGCGGCCATGGCCGTCGTCGTCAAGGGCGAGGGTCGCGGTCGGCCGAACGAGATTATCGGCATTATATCGAAGGAACACATTGCCGATTCCGTCGCCGAGAGCATCAAGCCATTCGGTTGAAGCAGACTGAACACGTTAAAGTTGCCAATCGTCCGCCCTTGACGTCCAATGCGGGGCAGCCATGCAGGTGCTTTCGCGCTTGGCCCCCAGCATAATGCGACATGGCCTTTGATTTCCGCGCGCTCGCTATTGCCACTGCCGGATTTTCCGCCTTTGTCAATCTCTACTCACCGCAGGCGCTTTTGCCGGAATTGTCGCATGAATTCGGCGTCGGCCCCGGTGGAATCAGCGCGCTAATGACCGCAACCACGGCGGCGATTGCGCTCACCGCGCCGTTTACCGGCGCGCTTGCCGACGTGCTCGGCAGGAAGCGGCTGATCACGGCCGCTGCGTTCGCCATCGTCGTGCCGACCTTGATCATGACGCTCGCATCCGGCGTGTCCCAGCTCGTGCTGTGGCGTTTCGTGCAGGGACTGTTGTTACCGCCCATCTTCACCGTCGCCGTCGCCTATGTCGGCGATGAATGGCCGCCAGCAGACGTACCGCGCATCGCCGGGCTATTTATTTCCGGATCGAGTGTCGGCGGCTTCGCCGGCAGGTTTGTGACCGGCGTTGTCGCCGATTTGATGGGATGGCGCGCCTCGTTCGTAGCCGTCGCTCTTCTGACGCTGGCCGGCGCGCTAATCGTTACCATCGCGCTGCCGCGTGAGCGCCGGTTTGTGCGCTCTGGCGGCTTCGCCGCCGCCGCCCGGCAGACGCTTGCGCATCTCGCCAATACGCGCCTGCTCGCCATCTATGCTGTCGGCTTCAGCGTCTTGTTCAACTTTGTCGCGACTTTCACTTACATCAGCTTTCATCTTGCCGGCCCGCCATATTTCTTTTCACCGGCCATGCTCGGCACTCTGTTCGCGACTTATCTAGGCGGCAGCCTGGCGGTACCCTGGGTCGGCCGCGCGATCCCGTTATTCGGCCGCCGAAACTTCATCCTTGGCATCATTGCCGTTTGGATCGTCGGATTATCCATGCTGCTGGCGCAGCCGATCAGCGTCATCGTCGCCGGACTGACGATTTGCGCTGTCTGCGGTATGGTCTGCCAGGCCGTTTCAACCGGCTATGTCGTCACCACCGCCAAGGAAGGACGCTCCTCAGCGGCGGGCCTTTATGCATCGATCTATTATACCGGCGGCAGCGCCGGCGCATTCCTCATCGGATTTGTCTGGAACGCTGCGGGCTGGACCGGCTGTGTCATCGCGGTCATTGCCGTGCAGCTTGTCATGGCGGCGATCGTCGCCGTCGGTTGGGAAGGCTCACGTATTTGAACGCCGGCGCTAGCGGCTATCGATTGAGACCTGCTTCAGATCATGCCCCAACGGCGCCACGAAGCCGCCGGCGCGGGCCGCTTCGTCCAACGCCGTGCGGTCGAGCGCTTCGTCGTGAGCGTACACATCCTCGCGAAATTCGATGATGCCGTCGCGCGTCATCCAGCCGGTGAGATAGACCCAGGCGACCGGCATCTTATGCGGCAGATTGATGATCTTGCGTTCGCCGGTCGCAATACCGGCGTCGATGGCGGCGCGATTCCATCCGGGCACGTCTTGGAGAATCCAAGCGGCGAGATCGCGTACATTGTCAACCCGCGTGCAACCGTGTGAGTCGAATCGATAATCGTTTTCAAACAGCCGCCGCGCGTCGGTGTCATGCATATAAACCGAATAAGGATTCGGCATATCGATCTTTAGGTTGCCCAGGGCATTCCAGGCGCCGGAATCCTGCCGGACGGTGAAATTCGGCGAACGGCCTGACGACCAGTCGATCGACTGCGGATCGATTTCCTCGTCGTGCGCGCCAAGCACGCGCATATGCATGCGGCTCAAATAGCTGGGATCGCGCCGCATATGCGCGAAAATCTCATTCTTGGTAATAGACAGCGGCACCGTCCAGGTCGGATTGAGATTGATCGCGGTAATGTATGCGGTCAGCGTCGGCGAGGGCTTGTCGATTTTGCCGACGATCACCCGATAGCGGCGCTGCACCTTGTCACCGCCGACCGCCTCGACGAACGCCGCCGGGATGTTCACGACGACGTAGCGCTCGGCAAAAACGAAATCCATGCCAAGCAGCCGCTCAAGCGAGGCTTCGAGTTGCTTGATGCGCGCGGCGACAGGGACATTGAGCGCCTTCAAGGTCTGAGCGCCGACGCTGCCGGTCGCCTCGAGTCCATGCCGCAACTGAAAGCGCTTGACGCCATCGACCACAGCGGCGTCATAAACGTCGCCTGCCTCCTGCCCGACCGGCATATCTTCAGTAATCACGAGGCGGCGGCGCAACAGCGCGACGTCGGGTCCGCTTACACCGGGCGCAAGCTTGGCGTCGGCCGGCAGGCTCGGCCAACCGCCGCGCACCTGGATATCGGCATAGCTGAGCAGTGCCTCCTTAATGCGTGCATAGGTGCCTTCATCGAAGACCGGGTCGGACGAGAGCGCCAGCGCCGCAGCTGAGCGGCCTTCCGGCGTGGATGGTGCCCTGGCGGCATTGGCTGAGGGCTTGGCGGGCCGCTGTACCGGCTTTCCGGTTGGCGGGGCAGGCTTACTAGGCGTAACCGCCGGCGAAACGCCCGGACTGAGCAAGACAGGTTGACCGGCGACCTGGGGCGGCTCGGCGAGCGCCATACCGGTCATCGTGGCCAGGATGACACCCGCGACCGCAACCCTCCCCATCGGTACCCCCTGCCCGGCTTACGCCTGCGGCTGCGGCTCCATTGGCCCCGGCTCCGGACGCGGCCGGTTGCGGCCGGCGCCGGCGGTCGGCACAGTCGAAGTGCGCGGCGTCGTTGGCTCGATCGTTGATTCGCGGTTCGGGCGCTTACCCATGAGCAAATCTTTGATCTCGTCGCCGGTGAGCGTCTCAAATTCGAGCAAGCCTTTGGCCAACGTCTCCAGATCGGCGCGCTTGTCGGTGAGGATTTGCTGCGCTTCCTGATAGCCGGTCTCAACCAGCCGCCTGATCTCGGCGTCGATCTTCTGTACGGTCGATTCGGAAATGGTTTGTTGGCGCGCCACCGAATAGCCGAGGAAAACTTCTTCCTGGTTTTCGCCATAGGCAACGTTGCCGAGCGCTTCCGACAGACCCCACCGCGTTACCATCATCCGCGCGAGCTTGGTTGCCTGTTCGATGTCGGAGGCGGCGCCCGATGTCACCTTTTCGTGGCCGAAGACCATCTCCTCGGCAACGCGGCCGCCCATCATGATGGCGAGCCGCGACGTCATCTGTTCGAGGCTCATCGACAGCTTGTCGCGTTCGGGCAGCTGCATGACCATACCGAGCGCGCGGCCACGCGGGATGATTGTCGCTTTATGCACCGGATCCGTGGCCTTGACGTTGAGCGCCACGATCGCGTGCCCGCCTTCATGATAAGCGGTGAGGAGCTTTTCCTCTTCGGTCATGACGAGCGATTTCCTTTCGGCGCCCATCATCACCTTGTCCTTGGCATCCTCGAACTCGACGTGCGTCACCATGCGCTTGTTGCGCCGCGCAGCCATCAAGGCCGCTTCGTTGACGAGGTTCATGAGATCCGCGCCGGAGAAGCCGGGCGTACCGCGCGCGACCGTCTTCAGGTTCACGTCGGGCGCCAGCGGCACCTTGCGCACGTGCACCTTCAAAATCTGTTCGCGGCCGACCACGTCGGGATTCGGCACCACGACCTGACGGTCGAAGCGGCCCGGCCGCAACAGCGCCGGATCGAGCACGTCCGGCCGGTTGGTGGCGGCGATCAAAATGATGCCTTCATTAGCCTCGAAGCCGTCCATTTCGACGAGCAACTGGTTCAGCGTTTGCTCGCGTTCGTCGTTGCCGCCGCCGAGGCCCGCCCCACGGTGGCGGCCGACGGCATCGATCTCGTCGATGAAAATGATGCAAGGCGCATTCTTCTTCGCCTGTTCGAACATGTCGCGCACCCGGCTCGCGCCGACACCGACGAACATTTCGACAAAATCAGAACCGGAGATGGTGAAGAACGGGACGTTGGCTTCGCCGGCGATCGCGCGCGCGAGCAAGGTTTTGCCGGTGCCGGGTGGACCGACCAGCAACAGACCGCGCGGTATCCGGCCGCCGAGCCGCTGGAACTTGCCCGGATCGCGGAGGAATTCGACAATCTCCTGCAGGTCGAGTTTGGCTTCGTCGACGCCGGCCACGTCCTCGAAGGTGACGCGGCCGTGTGCTTCGGTCAAAAGCTTTGCCCGCGACTTGCCGAAACCGAGTGCCTTGCCGCCGGCGCCTTGCATTTGCCGGGAAAGAAAAATCCACACGCCGATCAGCGCCACGAATGGCAACCAGGAAATCAGCAGCGACACGAACCAGGGGACGTTCTCCGATTGCGGCCGCGCGGTAATTGAGACGCCCTTGTTGTAGAGGCGTTGGACCAAGCTCGGATCGCTCGGTGCATAAGTTTGGAACGCGCGGCCATCGGTAAAGGTACCGTGGATTTCCGGTCCCTGGATCAAGACGTCCCGCACGCGACCCTGATCGACCTCGTTGAGCAGTTGCGAAAAGGAAACCTCCTGCGAAGTCGTGTGCTGGCCGGGATTTTGGAACAGCGTGAATAACGCCAGCAGCAGCAGGACGATAATGACCCAAAGAGCGAAATTTCGGAGATTGGCGTTCATTGCAGGCCCTTCGCCGGCAACCTGCCAGCACCCAACAGCTTAATAGTGGCCACGAATCGCGGCAGCATCGCGTCTTACCCCGGCAAATGTAGGCGTCGCACCCTCCCCTGCCAAGGGAACGCGGGCAGCCGGCAAGCTGTTTATTCTACACTTTATTTCGTAAATCGGCGGTTGCCGGCCCCCCGCGTGGCCCGGCGCCGCGATGGCGCCCGCTCCACCACAACCCGGCCACCACCGACCGTGACAAGTGCGCCGGCCAACGTCCGGCGCAGCGGGGCCCGTGCTTTCCTCAAGGCCTCGTACAGCAATTCAAGCTTGCCAAGCTCGACCGGGCCCTCATTGCCGACATGCGCAACCGCGCGGCCGAGTAGCCGCAAAGCCACCTCGGCAGGCAGGTCGGTAAACCGCGCCGCATCGAAAATGATTGAGCCATGCCACGGCTGCGGCGCCAGCGCCTCGCGCGCAGCGGCGACGGCAAACTCGATAGTGGTCTCGGCGCGTCGCATGCGCGTCGCCAGCCGGGCAAAACCGCGCGCATCAAGTCCTTCCTCGGCAAGTTGCGCCAGCAACGTCCGCAACCGCGTGCGGGCAAAGCGCGGATCGCGGTTGCTGGGATCCTCGCTGTGCCGCACACCGGCGGCGCGCAACGTGGCTGCCAGCCTCGCCTTGGACACGCCGAGCAAAGGCCGGACCAAAAAAACCGCCTGCTCCTCGCCTACCGGAATTGGCAACGCATACGCCATGCCGGCAAGCCCGGTCAGCCCACTGCCGCGTGCCAATCGAAACAGTACCGTTTCCGCCTGATCGTCGAGCGTATGCGCGGTCAGAACGTGCTCGCAACCGGCGCGCGTCGCCGCCTGTGCAAGTAACCGATAGCGCGCATGGCGCGCCGCCTCCTGCAAACCAGTCTTCGGCTTGGCGCCGCGCCAGCGCAAGACGGTGTGCCGAACGCCCAGCCGGCGCGCGAACCGCCCGACCGCCGCCGCTTCGCGCGCGGATTCCGAACGCAATCCGTGATCGACGGTAACGGCGAGAAGTTTCGGCGCGCGCTTGATCCGCTTTTTCAGACCCTTGGCCCAGCGTGCCGCCAGCAGCAGAAGCGCGGTCGAGTCGGAGCCGCCGGAAACCGCAAGCAAAAGCGCCCGCACTTCCTCAAGACCACTGAACAGCGCGCTCGCTTCGTCGTCGCGAACCGCTTGGTCAGCAATGCCCACGCTTTTGTTCTCGCTCCACGGCCTGCTTTATGCTCGCCGAAGCGCGCGGATATTTCCGCAGCACTTCACCAAGCGAAGCGCAAGCCGCTTCTTTTTCGCCCAAGGCGGCGAGCGACTGACCGAGCCGCAGCAGCGCTTCGGGCGCCCGCGCGGTCGTATCATACTTGGTGGAAACCGCCAGGAACGCCTCAGCCGCGTCGCGATATTGCTGTTGCTGGAACAGGCTTTCGCCGAGCCAGTATTGCGCTTCGGGCGCCAGTCGATCGCTGGGATATTGCCGCAGGAATGTGCGGAAGCTGTCGGCGGCAAGACCGTAGTCCTTATGCAGGACGTAGCCATAAGCCAGGTCGTAAGCATCGCGCGGCGAATTCGTCGGTGGCAGCGTCGCCTGCATAGCGCCGGTGGCGCTGGGATTGGCCGGCGGAGGCGGCGGCAA
>JASHSY010000011.1 GCA_030040825.1 Xanthobacteraceae bacterium | reverse complement strand
CAACCCGCCCGGTGTGATGCATCAAATACGATAGCAGCCGGTATTCATGCGACGTCAATTTCACCGGATTGCCCTCGACCGCGACGCGCCCGGTGCGAGTATCAAGACGAACCGGCCCGCAGGTGAATTCGCTCTTCGCGTGACCCGCGGAGCGCCGCAACAAGGCGCGCACGCGCGCCAGCACTTCCTCGAGATGGAAGGGCTTGGCGACGTAATCGTCGGCACCGGCATCAAACCCCTGCACCTTGTCGCTCCAGCGGTCGCGCGCAGTTAGAATCAGCACCGGCATGGCACGGCCCGCGCGCCGCCAGGATTCCAGCACCGAAATGCCGTCCATCTTCGGCAGACCGATGTCGAGGATCACGGCATCGTAGGGCTCGCTTTCGCCAAGATAATGCCCCTCCTCACCGTCAAAGGCACGGTCGACGACGTAGCCCGCGTCAGTCAGCGCAGTCGCCAGCTGCCGATTGAGATCAGGATCGTCTTCGACAACAAGAAGGCGCAAAAATGAGCTCCGCTCAGCGTTCGCCGACCAGCGTGCCCTTGACCGCGTCGACAACAACGCGCGTTACTTTGCCATCGTGGGCGAGAACTGTCAGCACATACACGAACCCATCGCCGCGATGGCAAAGCCGTGCGCGAACAAGCGCACCGACCAGATGGCCACGCACGCCCCGCATTGCTGCGGCCAACCGCATAACTGTACCGCTGTCGACTAGGCCACGGCGCTCTTTCTGATTCAGGCAAACATGGGCAGCTTCGGCATGAGCCGGACGCGCAGCCTCTTCGGCGTGTGCCGGCGCAAATGTAACGGCCAGCGCCAGGAGGGCGACGACTGACGGTCGTTCGGCGATACCCATAACTTTCTCCTGCCGGGCCATCGCTTAGGCGCGTGGCAGTGAACCGGACCTGAACAGGCCGATTTTGCTGCCGTTTCGGCCATCGAAACCTGCCAAACGGTCTATTCCGCCCGGTCGGCCAGCCGTACCGGGCCATGCAGCGGACGCTCTTCCAGCACCAGCAGGCAGGCCAGCGCGATAGCGAGGAATATACCGGCGGCGACAAACACCAGCCGGAAGGCCGGCGCGAAATCGGCATGTCCGGCCGCAAGCTTCTCCAAGGCGGCAATGCCGCCGTGCTCACCGCCGCTGCCAAGCACAATGGCACCAAATACGGCCACGATAATGGCTCCCCCCAGCAGCCGAAAAAAATTAAGCGCGCCGGTGGCGATACCAAGTTGATGCAGCTTTACGCCGTTCTGCATGACGATGGTCGAGGTAGGATACATTGGACCCATGGCCACGCCCAGCAAGCCCAGTACAGCGCAGAAGACTCCGAGCGAAAGGCCGTCGACGTCGACGGCAAGTAGTCCCAATGTAACGATACCAACGGTCAGACCGGCAATCGGGACCCGCAGATAATGGGTCAGCCGCGCGAACAAACGTCCGGCTAACAACGATCCAATGGTGGCGCCGGCCATGAATGCGATCAACGCAACGCCGGAGACGCTCGCCGATGCGCCAAGGACCATCTGGCAATAGAGGGGCGTGAAGATCGTGATACCGATGATGCTGCCAATGCTGAAAAATGCGGCACACGTGATAGTGCTCGTTATCCGGCCGCGAAGGATGGCCAGCGGAATGAAGGGCTCGCGTGCGGTTAGAAGTCTAACTGCGAACAGCGTCCACAGCGCCGCGGAGCCGGTGAATAGGCAGATGATCTGCCATGACAGCCAGCGGTAATTCGTACCGCCCCAATCCAGCGCCAATAGCAAAGCCACTGAGGCAGCCACCATGAAAGTCACGCCCGGAATATCAAGCCGGTGCGGGCGATCATGCCGCGGCAGGTGCCGCAACGCACGCGAGGTCATCACCAGGGCGACAGCGCCGAGCGGTAGATTGATCCAAAAGATAAACGACCAGTGGAGATGATCGGTTAGTAAGCCGCCGAGTACGGGCCCGAGGATGCTCGCGGTCATGAACACGACCGACGTGTAGCTCTGGGCCATCGGCCGCTCGCGCGGTGTGAGCAAGTCGGCGATGATGGTCTGCGCAATCGGAATCAGTCCGCCGCCGCCGATACCTTGTAGGGCGCGTCCGATCACCAGAATCCAAATATCGGGGGCGAGCGCACATACCAGCGAACCGGCAATGAAAATGCCGATTGCCACCAGCATGATGGCGCGGCGACCGTGAATATCTGTAAGCTTGCCGAATAGTGGCGTCGCCGCGGTCGCGGCGAGCAGATAAGCAGTGACAACCCAGGACAGATCGTCGAGATTGGAGAGGCTTTTACCGATTGCCGGCAAGGCCGGCGCCACAATGGTCTGCTCCAGCGCCGAAAGAAACATCGCAAGCGCTATGCCGGCGATGATGGTGTTGACGGCGGCGTGGTCGAGCGGTGGCGACACCGACGGATCGTGGCCGCCGCGCGCGAGTGGCATGGCTGCGACGGCGCGCACCGAAGCTGGGTCGGCTACGAGGTTGTCGGTATCCTTGGGTGTGAAGCCGCAACGCATGCCAGCAATTTTGTCGCGCGTCCGGTCGCGAGGTATTTCCATTTTAAATCAGCAGCGCATCCAAAAAGACGTTTAACTGGCTCACCATCACTTGGCCGGGGCGGCGGCTCGGTGCAACCGCGCTTTGCGCAGAGCAGACTTGCCGTTTGCAGCGATGATCGCAGCACAGTGCGTGCCGGCCTTGACTTACTTGGCGGGCCGCCTCGCTCCTTTCGGAAACTTCATCGGCCAACTGACGATGTAATCCTCGAGCATGTCGTCGGAGACTTGCGTTTCGCTTGCCCGCACACGACCACGCACGGAGATACCGGCGTCATGAACAGTTTCCGAATCCCCCGATACAAGCGGATGCCACCAATAAAGATCCTTGCCGGCGGCGACGAGCACGTATGCGCAAGTTGGCGGCAGCCAGGTGATGGATTTAAGGTTCTTCGGCGTGAGTTGCACACAATCGTCAACCTTGTCCTGGCGGTGGGTATAATCGCGACAACGACAGGTTTTGTCGTTTAGCAGCCGGCAGCCGACGTCGGTGTAGTAGGTCCGGTCGGTGCCTTCTTCCTCGAGCTTGTTCAGGCAGCAGCGACCGCACCCGTCGCAAAGGCTTTCCCATTCTGAATTAGTCATCTGGTCCAATGACTTACGCCGCCAGAAGGGGCGCTCATCACTGCTTTTTTCACTGCTTTTTTCGCTCGCCATCGCGCTATCCGGCACCGACTCTCGCAAAATTCCAAGCTGCCGACAGTTAAGGTTTCCAACGGCCCGCTGCAAAGAACTTATGCCTAATTTGCCCCCTATTTTCGTTCACACTGTCGAGGGCCGATGATTGGCCGTAGCTGCCACCTCGGGTAAATGTCGTCAGAAGCATAAGCGCGGGTAAGCCGCTCCGGGAGTGCGCACAGCGTGACCGATCTGTTCCCCGAACCGGGCGACGACTGGCAGATCAAGCTCAAGCGGCTGCTGCTCGACCTCGATGCGCGGATCGATTTTGCGGTTTTTCTGAGCGGCAAATGGGCGCGCGAGCTTTATGAACGCTTTACCGCGGTCATGGACCGTTTCCACATCGCCGGCTGGCGACGCTGGCTGCTCGTCGAGCCATTGTCGGAAGCGGCGACCTGGGGCACCGTCGGCCTTCTCCTCATGTTGGCGCTTGCCCTCCCCGCCTTCCGCGAGACTTCAGACGAGGATTGGCTGAAAAAGTCCGAGCTTGCAGTCACGTTCCTCGACCGCTACGGCAACGAAATCGGCAACCGCGGCATCAAGCACAACGATTCGGTGCCGCTGGAAGAAATGCCCGACCACCTGATCAAAGCAGTGCTGGCGACCGAGGACCGGCGCTTTTACGATCATTTTGGTATCGACTTTTTCGGCACGTTTCGCGCGCTGGTGACCAACGCACGGGCCGGCGGCGTGGTGCAGGGCGGCTCCACGATCACGCAGCAGCTGGCGAAAAATCTTTTTCTCTCGAATGAACGAACGATCGAGCGCAAGATCAATGAGGCGTTTCTCGCGCTGTGGCTGGAAACCCGGCTGACCAAGAACGAGATTCTCAAGCTCTACCTAGACCGCGCTTATCTCGGCGGCGGCGCGTTCGGCGTCGATGGCGCCGCGCAATATTATTTCGGCAAGTCAGTCCGCGACGTGACGTTACCGGAAGCGGCAATGCTCGCCGGCCTGTTTAAGGCACCGAGCCGGTTCTCGCCGCTCGCCAACCTGCCGGCGGCACGTGCGCGCGCCAACGTCGTGCTCGACAATCTGGTCGACGCTGGATTTATGACCGAGGGGCAGGTCTACGGAGCGCGCCGAAACCCCGCAACTCCCATCGACCGCCGCGACGAAGACGCGCCGAATTATTATCTCGACTGGGCGTTCGACGAGATGAGGAAGCTGGTCGAAACCTTCCCGAAGTCGGTCAGCGAGCGCTATTTCGTCGTGCGTACGGCGCTCGACAGCAACTTGCAGCACTATGCCGATCGCGAGGTTGAATCGGCGCTTCGCCAATACGGGCATGACTACGGCGCCAGCCAAGCGGCGGTAGTCATTGCCGATCTTGACGGCGCGGTGCGCGCAATGGTTGGCGGCCGCGATTACGGCGCAAGTCAATTCAACCGCGCAGTGGATGCGTTGCGCCAGCCGGGTTCGTCGTTCAAGCCGTACGTTTATGCGACTGCGCTCGCCAACGGCTTTACGCCGCAATCCGTTGTCATCGATTCACCGGTCTGTATCGGCAACTGGTGTCCGCACAACTATTCCGGCGGCTATTCGGGAGCGGTAACGCTGACACAGGCGATCACCAATTCGATCAATATCATTCCGGTAAAACTTTCGATCGCACTTGGCGACGGCAATCCGAAACTCGGCCGCGCCAAAATCGTCCAGACTGCGCGCAATCTTGGAATTTATACGCCGCTGCCTGATACCCCCTCCCTGCCAATCGGCGCCGACGAGGTGAATGTGCTCGAGCACGCGGTCGCCTACGCCACCTTTCCGAATCTTGGCAAGGCGGTCACCCCGCATGCCGTGCTGGAGGTGCGCACCGGCGCCGGCGACGTCGTGTGGCGGTTCGATCGGGACGGTAAACGTCCCGAACAAGTATTGTCGCCGCAGGTGGCGCTCGAAATGGTCGCGATGATGAATTCGGTCGTGATGAACGGCACCGGCCGTCGCGCCCAACTCGACGGCATTCAAGTCGCCGGCAAAACCGGCACGACCAACTCCTATCGCGACGCGTGGTTCGTCGGTTACACCGGCAATTTCACCGGCGCGGTGTGGATGGGCAACGACGACTATTCGCCAACCAAACGTATGACCGGCGGGACCGTGCCGGCGATGATATGGCACAACATCATGGCGTATGCGCATCAGGGTATTGAGTTGAGACCCCTACCCGGCCTGCCGCCGCCTGTTCATGCGCCCACCGTCGCCAACGCGGCCCTGCAAGGTGCGCCCCCGCCCCAACAGATTCTGCTGACGCGCAAAGCGACCGAAGCGCTCGTCCATGCCGAACACCTTCTGGATGACGCCAGTCATGCGCTTTCCGCCCACGGAACGCCCGGCTTTGGAGCACTTGAGGGCGGGACGCACGACAACACGCAAACGGCGGCCAGCGAACTAAAGCCCGCCAGTCTCTCCCCCGGCAACTGATCGTGCGCCTTTTCTTCGGTTCCTGCTTTACCTTGATCCTCGCCGCTGCCATCGGCCTCGGCGCCACCTGGCTGACGGTGACGCGCGGCATCGCATTCGGATCGTTGACCATCGGTGCCTGGACCGCGTGGCCCAAGAGCGGCTCGGCCGATATCGACCCCTATGCGCGCGCCGCCATAGCCCGTACCGGCGAACTGCCCGTCGGAGTTGGCGATGGTGTCGCCTTCTACGCGCGCACCGACGATGCTGGAGATGTGCTCGACGGTCGCTGTACCTTCGTTGTCAGCGGCATCACCCCGGCCGCGCGTTTCTGGACGGTTACGCTGTACGACGCCCAGGGCCGCCTGGTGGCCAACACGCTCGATCGCCACGGCTTTACCAGCGCCGAAATCCTGCGCGAAGCCGATGGCCGTTTCGCCATCAGCATCGGCCCGCGGGCGCGGCCCGGCAACTGGCTGCCAAGCGGCGGCATCGAGCATTTCGTGCTGGTTTGGCGGCTTTACGATACGCCGATCGGTGTCGCGTCGTTGACGACAAAGGAAGGCCCGATGCCCACGGTTGTGCGAAAGGGATGCGCATGATCCGGCTCCCGCTATGGATCTTGGGCGCGCTCCTCTTGGGCGGCATCGTGCACTTGTCGACTGTGCTGGCGATGCCGCAAGCGGCGACGCAGGACGCATATTCGCGGCTCGAACGCCTGTCGCCGGTCAACGCCATGACGCAGCTCCCGCCACCAACTGCGCAAAGTGCCACCATGCCGTTCATGGACCCGGCTTTCGCAGTCGCGGTTTGCCGCTACGATCTGTCGGCGGGCGCTCTGAAGCTGCGCGCGCCGTTAAGCCAAGCCTACACCGCGATTACATTCTATACGCGCAACAGCGTCGCCTATTATGCCATCAATGATCGCGCTGCCGGAGGGCGCGTCATTGAGCTTGACCTGATGACATCCGAGCAACACGCGCAGGTTCCCGATGAAGAGGATGTCACCGCCGCCGATCGGCTGATCATTGAATCACCGACGCGGCGCGGGTTGATTGTGCTGCGAGCTTTAGCGCCGGAGCCTGGACTGATGCCGATGGCGCGCCGCGCCCTCGCCGCTGCGCATTGCCGCACCGAGCCGGTGCCGCAGCAATAAACTATTTGACGATTGCGGCAGGTGCCGGCGCGGCGGCGGCGAGTTGCGGCACCGCCACGAATTGATTGGCCGCCAGCGCCTGTTGCAGCTGCGCGAGCGCAATGTCGGCTTCCGAGGCGGTGTTTTCCGGCTCGGAAATGGCTAAATGGTCAAGCGCGTAACGATAACCGGCGCAGCGTTGCGCCAGCGACTCCTGCACCCAGCCGATGGTAAAGGCGTTCTCACCGACACGGGCGGACGCGTCTGCTTTGTCCGCCGGACTGAGATCGGCAAGATATTGCATGCTCGCCATGCGCTTACGGTCAAGCTCGACGACGCGATGGGCTAGATCGAAGAAAGGACCCACCCGCACCACGTCGTTGCGGATGTCGTCGATCAATTTGTTGTAGCGGCCCGCTGTTGATCGATAGTTCGCCGCGAGGAGGTGTCGGTAATAGGCGGTCCGGTCCGGCAGCCACAGGTCGCGCTGTAGTTTGCGTTTGATGCCATATTCGTAAACGAGCGCGTCCCACCGAATGCGGTCATAGGGGGGCTCGATCAGCGGAAAAGCGAGATCGCGCAAGGCTCGCTCGTCGTCGGTCAGATTATTGAGCGAGATCGGCGCGCCGGCGCGCACCGCAGCCTCCTGGCCAACCCAACTATGGATGTTGTCGGAGACAAACGGCTGCTGCAAACGGCCCAAATCGCCAATACTCGAGCAAGCAGGCAGCATGAGCAACGTAAGAATGATCGCAGCCAGTCCGCTATCGCGACGGCAACGTACGTGCGAAGGCATCGGCGCGCCTTAGCGCCGTCGCAGGCGTCGGCGACCGCCATTCTCTGCCGGTGGGTGAGTGTATGGCTCAGCCCCTAGCTCGTCGTGCCGCTCGATGCGCACGACCGGAAGGATGATGACCGTCGCGGATTCTTCCGCAGCGTCGCCGCGCCCGAAGCGCACTACACGCCCCTCGTCGGGGAATTTGACAATGGTGCCCATCTGGCGGCCCCAGCCGTAGTCCGCAACCTGCCGGCCGCGGCCCCCCTGATTCCGGCGCAACCTGCGCCAGCCTCGGCGCAAGTAAGCGGCATGCAGGGTTAACGCTCCGCTAACGGCAGCGACTTAAGACTGACCCTGTGCCCGGGATGGCGCGCCGGGCGTGCGATCGAGTGCAGCAACATGCGGCTTAAGGACATTTTCGGTCTCCAGGGCCTCGCCGACCTCGGTGCACGGGCAAGCGCCGACATGCGTCCGACCCTGTTGCGGGTCCTTACCGACCTTTACGTTCACCGGCTCAGCCACACGCCCGCCGAGGAGCGCCAATACATCGAACTCGCGCTGCGCTTGCTGGAGGCGGCCGATCTTCCGACCCGCGTCGCTGTCGCACAGCGTTTCGCACGCTACCCGTCACCGCCGCTACGCATCTTGCAGCGGCTCTCCGACGACGTGCCCGAAGTCGCTGCCACGTTGCGAGCGCATCCGCTACTGCAACCGCGCGTCAGTCCGACCGAACCGATTCTGTCCATACCTGCCACGGCGCCGCTTACCAGCGCGAACGTCGTGAGGCGGAGCGAACAAACCGTAGAATCCAGGCACCCGATCGATCGCGTGCTGGCCATGGAACTCAACAATCAGTTTTTTGCTGCAACCGCCGAAGAACGGCGACTCATCCTGCTCAACCTTCCTGTGGTTGCACCCGTTGCGACGGTGCACAACGACATTTCCCACGACCCAACTCTCGGACAGCGGCTCGAAGCCGCAGCACTCACCGGCAACCGGGACGGTTTCGCCATCGAGCTGGCCCGTGCTTTGCGCATTCCGCGCGAGCAAGCGCGCAGGATTGTGCGCGACGATCTGGGGGAGCCGGTCATCGTGGCGGCAAAGATGCTCGGGATGCCCCGCGAATCGCTTTACCGCGTTTTGATGTTTCTAAATCCCGCGGTTGGGCATTCAGTCGAACGCGTTCATGCGCTTGCCGCACTCTATGATGAAATATCCACACCGGCGGCAACCGGCGTGCTTTCGATCTGGCAGGCCCTGCAGCCGCCAGATCGGCAGAGCCGCAAATTTCAGCCGCTCGCTTATGACGACGAAACCCGCCGACGCGCACGCCCGGCAACCACGACACGGCGAGCGTCAGCGGTTGAGCGGGTCACGGAACGCCGAAGCGTTTCCTGAGGGTTTCCTAACCGGCGACCAGGTCCAACAAATTGCGGCCGGCTTGATCCTCGACCTCGACAATCCAAAGATCCGGATCGAATTTTATCTGTCGCGTGAGATAGGCTTCGACCTCCGCATCCGGCGCCGAGCGGCTGGCAAGGCTTTGGGCAAATGCACGGCCGCCCGACTGCGAGGAGTCGAATGCGCTTTGCGGCGCCGGCCCGAAAAGATCGGAGGTGCCATCGAGCCTGCAAATGCGGACGAAAACGGCGCCGGCTTCCTCAGCGCCACGTCGGCGCACCACCGCAAACAGGCCTTCGACCTGGCAGCGCCGCATATAGGCGGCAACCCAAAGTGCGGTTTTCAGGCGCATCGCAGCTCACGCGGTCTTCAGACCGAGATATGACTCGGTCCGTGCGATGCTGCAAACCAGCTTGGGCCGTTTTAGCTATTCGATCGAATGACCGACCATAGCCGCGAGTTCGGTCAACAAGCGGTCGGAGACCCGACCGGTAACCGGCATTTTGTGCTCACTCTCGAATTTCTCGATTGCCGAGCGGGTCGGTGCATCGACAATGCCAGAAGACCTCAGCTGACCGTAGCCGAACGCCGAGAGAACGCGCTGTACCGCGATGACCCGCGTCGATGACGGGCCGGCCAGCCCGCCGATCAGGTCTGCGATCGGGTCACTGTGGCGCACCGAAACGGCCTGCACCGGCCGCTGCGGCGCCATCGGCCATGGCGCAGCAGCTTCGGCCGGCTTAAGCGTCGAAACTGAGACGGCGGCGTGGTTTTCGCCGGACGGCGATTGATTAGGGGCAGCGAAGAACGGCGCCGGGCGCGCGTAGGACTGCAGAAAAACCGCGTTGACAATGATCACGATGCCGGCGGCGGCGGCGCCAACAATAGCGACAACATCGACCGGTCGGCGCGCGATAAGTTCGTACAAATGTTGGATTGTGGCGGTCGCAATGCCCCCTGAACGCACTGCCGTGCGGCGGCCGCTGGTACGGCGGTCACGCACTTTTTTTCACCCTGATATGGACGCCAACGGCGTCTTCGCGCTCGGTTTCGCTCAGTGGCTGGGCCGATGCATCTGCAGCTGGATGCTTCGGCAAGTAATGCATGACATCGATTGAAGCCTCCCGGCGCGGGTCGTCGCGTCTGACGCCTTCGCAATCCAGCGGCAGCCGCACATTGACGCGGGTGCCCTTACCCACACGACTGCGGATGCCGATCTCGCCGCCATGCAGCCGCACGAGACCCTTGACGATCGATAGTCCAAGCCCGGTTCCCCCGTAGCGCCGGTCGTAAGAGGCATGGGCCTGAAAATAGGGTTCGCCGACGCGCGCAAGATCTTCATCATTCATGCCGACCCCATTGTCCTCGACCACAAAGGTGACATAGCCGGCTTCGGCGCGCGCACCGACCGTGACTTTGCCGCCGCGATCGGTGAAGCGGATCGCGTTCGAGATGAGGTTGAGCAAGATTTGATTGAGCGCGCGGCGGTCGGCGATCATGTCGGGAAGCCCGCCGGTCGGCATTTTTTTTTCCAACGCGACGCCACCCTCGCTTGCGCGCAGCGCCAGCATATTGCAGCAGCTCGCGATTACCGCCGCAGGCGCAAACGGCTCCGGCGTGATCTCGAAGTTCCCGGTTTCGATTTTCGACATATCGAGAATGCCGTTGATGACGGCGAGCAGATGATTACCGGAATCGTTGATCAGACTGGCGTACTCACTTCGGAGCTTCGGATCGAGCGCCAGAGTGGTCTCTTTCATTAGCATCCCGGAAAAGCCGATAATGGCGTTCAGTGGCGTTCGCAATTCGTGACTCATGGTGGCGAGGAAACGGCTCTTTGCGGCGTTGGCGCGCTCGGCTTCGGCGCGGGCTTCCCCCAGTGCTTGTTCCTGGCATTTTCTTTCGGTCACGTCGCGCAGCACGGCAACGACCTCGCGGCGGTCCTGCCCGGCCGCTTCGAGTTGTTCGAGCGGCCGGCAACGCATCTCGACCCACATGAATTGCGCGACTGGCTGGCCCTCGCCAGCGTCTCGCTGCACCCGGAATTCGACCGACCTGCTCTCCCCCAGCGCAGCGGTATCGCCGAGCGCGGTCAAATAAGCCGGCCGGTCGGCGACGTGGACACGATTGAACAAGCCCTGCCCCCGTAACTCGCCGATGCCGCAACCGAACAATGACTTCGCTGCCGGCGAAACGAAAAGCAACGTGCCGTCGCGGCCGTAGCGCGTGATCACGTCAGTCATGTTGCGCGCTAGCAGTCGGTAGCGGTCTTCCTCGGCATGAAGAAGCCAAAAGCTTGTTCGGGTTAGTGCCTCTGTACCGAGGGCCAAACCGGCCGCATAAAGCGCGGCCGATACGATTCCGAGTGTGGCGAGCGCCGTGTGCCCGCCCGCTGCGAGCGGCGGCAGAAGGCCTAACTTACTAACGAGCGCCAGGATGCCCGCGGCGGTGAGGGCAAAAATTGACGCCAACGCGACCACGCGGCGAGCCGCCGACAGCGATGCTTCGAGCGGAACCACAACGAGCCAAATAGCGGCAAACGAGGCAATACCGCCGGTTGACATTGCGACCGCGGTCACCAACCCGGTCAGGGCAAGCGAAGACAGGATATGCGCGCTTTCATAGCGTCCGGTGCGTGAGAGAAAGTAAGCAATCAGAATAGGCAAAACGAGCCAACCGAACACGACCAGCTCAAGCGCGCTCGGCGCGCCGCGGACAATGAGGTAGATGGGGAAGGCGGCCAATGCCACCACGCTGCCCAGCAAACGCGGCGCAATAAACGCACGATGTCGCGCAGCGGTCAGCGTATCCTGCTGCGCGGACTGGTGCACTAACGATTCAACATAGACGCGAACCGGCGCAAAGAGGCCCACGATCCCGATTGCACGCCCGGCTTTGCCGACGCGCTCCCCATTCTTCTATCGCGGGATCGTCTCAAACGCGGCTTAAGCGAACACTAAAGCGGCCGCCGCGCAGGGTCGCGGAACTCCCGGTAACGCAGGTGGCGCGGGCGCAAATGCCGGATTCCGCCGGCATGGTGAACGGCTCGTTGACTTGCAGTCCTTTCGACCGGCCGGGGCTTGCGGGCTGCGATCGTATCGCCGCCCCACGAAGAGGGGACGTCATGGCCTGCCGAACGCCGGCCGACCGCACGCCGCCACATTTGCTCAAATTTTAGGTAAATTTTATTTTTTCGACTTGCGCGAAAATTTGCGAATTATTCTGCTCGATTATGCGCAAAAACGTCCCGGTACCGCCAACGTGGTCTTCAATGCGGCCTGCTAGGGTCCGCCCAGGTGCGGCAATGCTAGCCACCGGGGAAGCGGGCTCTATGTTCTTTCTCTTGCGAATAACGTTTTGGCTCGGGCTCGTCCTTGTGCTGCTCCCGATCGGTACCGCACAGCGGAGCACCGCGACCAGCGAAGTGAGCGCCACCGAGGCCATTTCGGCAGCATCCGCGACAGTCGGAGACTTGCGCGGCTTCTGCGCGCGCCAACCGGAGGCCTGCGCGGTCGGCTCGCAGGTAGCGACCGCGATCGGCTACCGGGCGCAAGCCGGAGCCAAGGTGCTCTACGATGCGTTGAGCGAAGCGATGGGGCCGCACGCGACCGGATCGCTCGCGAGCGCCACGCCGCAGAAAACCGGTAATACGAAAACGGCCTCGACCAAGTCTGCGGTGGGACGGACCTCGCAGGACACTTTGACCGCGACTGATCTGGCGCCATCCTGGCGAGGGCCGGCACCGCGCCGGGACAATAAGCACCCCGTTTAGTCCATTCGAAATATCGACCTCGGCCGCTCGGCGCATTATATACAAGGCGACGAGGAACAATCGCCGCGATGGCCGATATCGAGGAAATCATCGACAATTTCGCCGTTCTCGAAGATTGGGACGATCGCTATCGTTATCTGATCGAACTGGGGCGCGAATTGCCGCCGCTTGCCGCGGCGGCGCATAACGATGCCAACAAGGTGCAGGGCTGCGCGAGCCAGGTGTGGCTCGATACTGACGTTCGCCCAAACGGTGGCGATGGACCGGTGTTGACGTTTGCCGGCGACAGCGACGCACACATCGTACGCGGACTGATCGCGGTCCTTTTCGCCATGTTCTCGGGTAAGCGCGCCAAGGACATCTTGGCGATCGATGCGCCGTCGCTGTTTGAGCGGCTCGGCCTGCGCGAGCACCTTACGCCGCAACGTTCCAACGGCTTTCGCTCCATGGTGGAACGCATTCGCTCCGATGCCAGCGCCGCACTCGCCGCGGCCGCGGTGTGACAGCGACATGACGTTACCAACGACCAGGCAGTCGTCATTGTCCCGCTAAATTGGCCACCTCTGCGACCATGATATAAATCCGCTCTAGGCAGTTACGGGCCGGAGTAATCAGACAATGGCCATCGGCGGTTTGCCGACGAACGCCGCATTTGCCGGCAAGAATGTTCGGACGGCGTTGACGAACGTGTTCGCCGGCGCGATTTGCAGCGTCCTGTCCGTCGCATACT
>JASHSY010000079.1 GCA_030040825.1 Xanthobacteraceae bacterium | reverse complement strand
CTGCTTTGCCGGCGCACATCATGCGGTAATCGGATCGCCGCCGGTCCTGCTGACGCGTCTTAACGTCGCCGTCGTCGACGGCGTGCGGATCATAGCCGCGCAAGTCCCACCGCGCCTCTCCCCTCATTCGATCGCGAGCCCGCGAGGCCCTCCACTTCGCGCGTGACGTGTGGCGGCGTCTATCGTCGCCTGATTTTCCAGACATCGGAAAAGTGAATCCGGTTTGGCTCTGACGGCCTGCCCGTGGCACGCGCTGGCAGTTCGAAACGCACACATCGAAACGAACTTCATGGAGACGTACATGCTCACTTGCTTGAGATCATTGCGGCCAAAGGGGCACAGCCCCTGGCTCGCCGCTTGCTTCCTCGCCCTCCTTCCTGCCGGCGTCACCAACGTCAAAGCCGACGAAATGGCGATGGCAATGAAGGCACCGCCCGCTCCCGTCTATAATTGGAGCGGTTGCTACGTCGGCGCGAACCTCGGCGCCGGCGCTAGCGGATCAAATTTTACCGACACGAACGATCCTGGCGACGGGAACGGTTCGGCAAACAACATCGGATTTGCCGGCGGCGGACAAGTCGGCTGCAACTGGCAAACCGGGACGCTGGTGCTTGGTCTCGAGGGTGACTTCGATTCCTTGCGCACCAACCCTAATTTTTTCAACAATACGAATGGACCTCCCGGCGTACAGCAGTCGCTGACGACGAATTATCTGGCCACCGTCCGGCCGCGTATCGGCATCGCGGCGGACCGCAATTTCGCTTACATCACGGGCGGAGTTGCAGCTACGAGTGCCAGCTATACCGACAACAACTTGACCGCGCCCGGCGTAGCGTCGGTCTCACAAACTCTCGCCGGCTGGACCGCCGGCGCTGGCTGGGAACACGCGTTTGCCGACCGCTGGATCTTCCGCGTCGAATATCTGATCGCCGGGTTCCCAAGGATGACCGCAGTTAATACAGCCGTACCTTTCACAGGTACTGCCGATTTGACCGTGCAGGTCCTCCGCGCCGGCGTCAATTTCAAATTCTGACCGGGAGAGAGCGCCATGTACGCAATCTCTTCTACCTCTTCCATCATCGCTCGCCTACAGCGCCCTCTCTCGGCTGCTTCGCGGCGCGATAACCAATTCGGAGATGTTATGCCTATCAGCAATGGAAGTTCACGATCATCGACGCGTCGTCGCCCAGTCGGACGCGCGATGGTTTCGCTAGTTGGTTTTGTCGCCCCGCTGGCCGCTTCAGTGATCGCTGTTGTCGGCTTTTCGACCACCGCTGCCCTCGCCTGCGCTTGCGGATGCAGTGTGTTCGACGTTGGCGGCCTCGATATGCCGCAGGAACAGGATCACGGCGGCCGCGTATTCGTCGAATATTGGAGCGGCGACCAGACTGAGAATTATGTCGGTAGTTCCAAAGCCTCTGGAAATCTGAATACCGACAAGGAAATCAACACGCAGTGGGTCAATGTCGGCTTCAGTTACCAGTTCAATCGCCAATGGGGCGTCATGGTGCGAATTCCCACTGTCAACCGTACTTTGACCACGGACACGCAAAATCCGGCCTTCGGAATACAGTCTTTCAATTCCAAGGATATCGGCGATATCGAGATCATGGGCATGTACACCGGGTTCTTCAACGACATGTCCACCGGCGTCATCTTTGGCCTCAAGCTTCCAACAGGAACGTTTAACGCCCCAGGACTTGACCGCGATACCCAGATCGGATCGGGCAGCACCGACCTTATGCTCGGCGCTTTCCATCGCGGCCTGCTCTCCGGTGACAATGCCTGGCAGTACTTCTCGCAGGTTATGTGGAGACAGCCGTTTCTCTATCAGTCGGCCGCCGATCCTCAGGGCTTCTTCGACGGCAACGCCGGGGTTGTGCAGACTTATTATCCCGGAGCACAGATCGATGGCGCGATCGGCGTCAACTACAACAACCTTTATCATGTAATCGGCTTTGACAAGATCACGCCGCTCGCACAGGTGATCGTTTCACATCGAAACGCCGATAGCGGAACTGGTGCTGATCCTTATAACAGCGGCTTCGACCGGGTAATGCTCTCACCGGGGGTTGAATTCACCAAGGTAGTGGACGAGGCCAATAACAGAGTCGTGAAATTTTATGCGGACGTGGAGGTGCCGATTTATTATCGCGCCAACGCGGCCAACAATGCGGGCACCGAGGGTCAACTCGTCGCGCCCTACTTGATCAAACTTGTCGCAAGTTACAATTTCTGACGTAGCAACGGCGCGCCGCACCGACCCGGCGCGTCGTCACTCTCGTGAGGCAAAACCGATATCAGCCCGGGTGCGCAGTGCTTAAATGTCCGCGACAACAGTACATATGCTTGATGCGCCGATAAGTTGGGCTCGGATGATAGCTCGGCAAGTCGGTATAGCTGACTTGCGGCATCGGTTCCGCGCCGCCACGGGCATAGGCCGCGCCTGCGAAGGCCGCCATCGCAACCAAGAAAATTACAAACGTCTTCAACGTTGCGCCCTCCTTCTTGATGATTCATCACCTGACGAGGAGCACCATCGGAATACCGAACTGCCGGGCAACCGATTGCGCGCTTATTTCGTCCCAATCAAATACGCGCCCGGTCGCGCGCGTGCAAGACCGCTGCGATATGTCTTACAGATCGCGCTCACCGCTGGAACATTATGGCTGAACTTGGCCTGTAATCCGGCGCACGCCGCGCCGGAGATCGGCGCATCCGCCCCAACGCTTGTTATCACGACCCTCGACGGACAGACTTTCGATCTCGCCAAGCTGCGGGGCAAGGTGGTCTTGGTCAACTACTGGGCGACGTGGTGTGCACCCTGCCGCAAGGAAATGCCGAAGCTCGACGCGTTCTATAAGCACTTTCACGGGCAAGGCCTGGAAATAATCGGCATCAGCATCGACTTTCCGCGCGACATCGAAAAGGCGCGCAAAGTTGCCAAAGCCGTCACTTATCAAACCGCCTTGAGCAAGGATATCGCCACTGACGGCTTCGGCATCCCGAAGGGAGTGCCGATCACGTGGATCATCGATGTCGACGGCAAGGTACGCGACCGCATGATTGAAGTGCGCAACGAGTTGCTGAACGGAATTGTTGTTCCACTTTTGCCGCATTGAGCGACGGTGCGTTGGATTACACCCATGTTGAATCCCACAAGCTTCCATTATGGTGTCGCAACCTCAGCGTTCTTCGCCTGGTTGTTCGCTTCAGCTCCAGCTTACGCCGGCGACTGGATTAGCGACGCCAATTCCGGGTGTCGATTGTGGGACCCGAATCCGCAGCTTGAGGAATCGGTGACCTGGTCGGGATCGTGCGCGAACGGACGCGCTGAAGGACGCGGCACCGCGCAGTGGTCCAAGAATGGTGCTGCCAGCGAGACCGATGAAGGCGAGTGGCGCGACGGCCGGCAAGTCAAACAGGGAAAACAAACGTGGCCCACCGGCAGCTACGAAGGCGAGCTTGCGGACGGCGAACCAAATGGTCATGGCGTATTGACGGTGCAAAAGTTGCGGTACGAAGGTGACTTTCGCCATGGAAAACCTAACGGGCTTGGCACGCTGACAGTCGGAACCCAAACCGTAAGCGGGACTTGGAAGGACGGTTGCTTGCAGGGTGCGCATAAGGCGTCAATCGGTATTCCCCTGTCGGCCTGTCGTTAGCAACAAATCTGATCAAGGAGAATGCAATGTGCGGACGATCAATGCTTTTCGGCAGCGCAATCTTGGCGCTGATCTCAATCTACAACCCGTCACACGCCTGGGCACAGGATGCAAAAGGCAAGAACTGCCGCATGGAGCAGCAGTGCCATTGGGAGAATTTCAAGAAAATATGCGTGTGGGTGAAGGTTTGCCGCTAACTGCGTGATGCGGTCGGAGTGGCTCCCTAAGCCAGTCCACGAATTTTCATTGGTGGGACAAACATAGGAGGAGTTTTATGACAGGTACGTATGGCAAGCGTCTCGCGCAGATTGGCACAACGATTTTCGCTTTCGCACTGGGATCGATCGTCACGCAATCGGCCCGGGCCGCTGACTATGATGTCGGGTCGATACACATCAGCCAACCGTGGGCGCGGGCAACACCAAAGGGCGCCTCAACGGGCGCGGCCTATATGACGGTCACGAACAA
>JASHSY010000002.1 GCA_030040825.1 Xanthobacteraceae bacterium | reverse complement strand
TCACACCCCGCGGTTGCCATCGGCATTGTGGCCGACCTCACATCTCGTAAGCAACCGTTTACCTCTCGGTAACCATGCACCAGCACCATCGCGCCCATATTCAGCAGGGGCGCGAATCATGGCTTACCTTTTACCGCGAGCAGTCATTGTTCTGATCGGGTGGGGGCTCTCGTGCGTTGCGATCAAGACGTTATTTCCGGAGACCGATCCGGCGATGTTTGGTATTGCGGCTGCATGCTGGGTTACGGGCGGCCTCACTTATTTTGGATATTCGCACAAACTGCGCCGCGACATCGAAGAACTTGAGCGCAATCGCCGCTACGGCGCGGTGCGTGCCCAGGCGCCGTTTTTGCCGGCCGAATAAGTTCTAGCCGCCCGCGCGGTTCCAGCCGCGGGCACGGTTGCCATAGATTTCGTGGCCGGTCGTCGTGACCGCGACGGTATCTTCCAGCTTGATGAAGCCACGGCGCGGATGCAGCAGCGTGGTCTCGACTGAAATCACCATTCCGTCTTCGAGCGGCCTGTCCGCATCGTAACCGTCATACGGCACCGGGCCCGTACTGGTCAGCCGGGGCGCCTCGTGGCTGACGAGGCCCATGCCGTGCGCAAGAAATTCATAATGGTTGTGCAATTTTGATTTCTTCAATACGCCTTCGGCGCAAGCGTAAATCTCCGAGCCATTGACGCCGGCGCGGATCGGCTTGAACGCCGCCTGCTGCACCGCTTCGACCTCGGCCAGCAGATCAATCAACTCCCCGTCAGGCTCGCCGGCGACGCCCATCCGCGCGAGATCGCCGATATAACCATGGTAGTTGCCGCCGGAATCGACTGACAGCGGGTCGCCCTTCTCCCAGCGCTGCTCGGACGGCGCCCGGTTGTGACTGGCGCCGGCGGCGATCAGGCAATAATCGAAATAAAGACCGCGCGCCGTTTCCTCTCGGCGTAACGCCTCCGCCAGTTCTTGCTTGGTTGCGCCCGGACCGTGGCCCGCGAAAACCGCGAGCATGGAATCGATGACGAGGTCGGAAGCGCGCTGGAGCCGTTCCAACTCCTCCGGAGTCTTGCGCGCGCGCAGTCGCTCCAGCACGAATAACGCATCCTTGATTTCAGCGTCCGGAAATACTTTGCGCAGCGCGTCCGCCGACGCGGCGGGGATGAATGCAAGTTCGATGCCGATGCGTTTGGGCTTTGCCATAACCTTGTGCACGTAATCGGCGGCACGCTGCATTACGTCGACCGCACCGGAACTCCTGGTGTTGGTCTCCGATACCCAGAACGGCTTGATCTCGGTCTGGTAGCCCTCCATGCGATGGCCGAAATAGCCGGCCTTCTGCGGCGCACCCTTCGCGTAAACGACGACCGGCAAATAACGCGTGATGCCGATCGCATCCATGGTGTCGAAGAAGAAAGACCGATGGCCGCCGAGCAGGTATTGCACGTTGGGCTTCGACGTAGCGAAGAGAACGTCAATGCCGGCCTCCTCCATCAGCCGGTCGAGCCGGGCGGTGTCGAATGGCGCAGCAGCGTGGCGCGTGACGGTGTCGAGCATGATCGGATCTCCCGGCGGGGGCGGCTATGTGCGCGTAGCCTAGCAAACCCGCTCATGAAGATGAACTGTTGCAGCCGAAAGCGACCCATGCAGGAACCCCACCTCAGGCGCCGTGGCGCGCTAAAGCGAAATCCGTTCGAGTAGCCGGTTGAGCGCCCGCTCGACCTCGATCGGCTCTGCCCGCCCGGCGAGATGATTTTCGGCCGCGGCGGACAGCGCGGCGGAAGCGCAGCTAATGCCGGCAAACCCGTAAGTTCCGCCGGCGCCTGCCAGCGAGTGCGCGATCTCGTTGATGCGCGTCATAGCGATATCCGAGGGTTTCCGCCCCAGTCGCGCGCGCCAGGCTGAGAGTGCGGTGGCATCTTCTTTGAGACGCCGCAAAAAGCCTTCGCGCGCCGGCAACAGCACATTTTCCAGCGCAACGAAGCGGCGGACTTCGCCGGCGAGCGCGCGCGGATCGAATGGCTTGGTTATCACGCCGGCGGCGCCGAGCGCTTTGAAACGCCGGTGCTCGGCGGTATCCCGGCACGCTGTCAGGAAGACCACCGGGATGGGCGCGGTGCGTTTATCGGAACGCAATCGCGCCACGACAGCCGGACCGTCCAGCTCGGCCATCATGACGTCGAGGAGAATTAGATCGGGCCGCCAGGTGATTGCCGCCGTCAGCGCCTCCGCCCCCGAAGCGCAATCGCGCACCGTGAAGAACGGATCGAGCGACAGCGCCGTTTCCACCGCCTGCCGCGTATTGGTTTCGTCATCGACGAGGAGAACGTGAAGATGGATCATGCGCACGACCCGCTCGCATCGCAAAGCGGGCGAATTGCATCAGTCGCACGTCACCGTTCTCTTAAAATCATCGCGACGGTCGCATACGTAGAAATACGTGTGCTGGAACGTCGCTTACGCCGCCGACTTGGCCGCTGACTTTCCTCGGGCGCCCACCGCGATCACCTCGCCTCCGCCACGTCGGGCACGATCGAGGATCAGCTCGATCGAGGCTATTTCGATACGGTTGCGGCCGGAATCCTTGGCGCGATACAGCGCGTGATCGGCTTGTGCCAAGAGCGCGGACAGGTCAAGCACCGCATCGTGGCTGATGACGATGCCGATGCTCACTGTTGCGCCTACCGGCCTGCCCTCGACCTCGCGGGTAGCTTCGGCGAAGCCGATGCGGATTTGTTCGGCGACCGCCAATGCGCGCTCGCGATTGCTGTCGCGCAGCAGGGCGGCGAACTCCTCGCCACCAAGGCGCCCGAACAAATCGATATGTCGCATCGAGCCGCTTGCCACGTCGGCAAAAATTTCCAGCACCCGATCCCCGATCGCGTGACCGAAACGATCGTTGATCGACTTGAAATTATCGAGATCGAGCAGCATGACGGCGGTCGGATGTGGGTCGGCCGCTTGCTGTTTGAGCTGAGCCTCGCCGTCCTGCAGGAAAGCCCGGCGATTCGCGACGCCGGTCAGCGGATCAACCAGCGCCGCTGTCTTGTGGCGATGCTCGGTGCGCTCTTTCGCCATAGCGAGAAGGATGAAGGCGATCGAAATCGTGAACAACAGCCCCTCGAAACTGAGCACGGTGAGCCAAACGCTTTCGAATAACTGGTTGGTGGTCGGCACCCAAGGCAGCATGGCGCCGATCGGCGTGCGCAGAAGATAAAGCGAGCCGTGCGCGAACAGCATGAAGATCGCGGGCCACCGCGAAACGAGCGGCTCGCTGCGCCCGCGCCAGAATTCGTAGGCCGTAGCCCAGGTGTAAGCGGTGACGATGCCGGACGAGAGCAGCATGCGGACTTCGAAGGAATCGTTGAAAGCCGGTATGCGGCTGGCAACAAGCCATAGCAGCGCGCCGGCAAACATCAGCGCCGGCCGCATGGGACGATGATCGAACAGGCGAGCGCCGGTCCAAGTCAGCGCGAACGCCGTGAATAGGATAACATTGGCGAAATCGATCGAGATCAGGTCGGAAACCGAACCGTAAAGCCCGAACAGCATGATCGAGCCGGCGCGCAACAAATGTGCGAAGCCCCAACATGCCAGAGCGATGATCGCGGTGTTTTGTGCCCAGGCGAATAGCAGCAGCAATCCGAGGATTGCTTCCACGTAAATCGTCACGAGAAACAGCGTATTGACGTCGAGGTTCATCGCGCTCCACCAGGCAAACCGCTACCCGCTTGCGACCGCTGGAAATCCCCCCAGGTTCGGGATTACGGCCGTGGCTAGAAACAATCGGTGAATAGGCGCGCGTCGGCACGCGCCATGCGACGTTATGGTTTCGGCGAACTTGCTGGTTTCGGGCGCATTCGATCTACCCTTGTTCTCAAGGGTTTAGTCGTTTAGGGTCGCCGCCCTTTGAGGTTGTGGTCGATGCAGTTCAGTGAGGGCATCGTCGAGGCCATCGGCAACACGCCGCTGATCAAGCTGGAGCGTGTATCCGCCGCCACCGGCTGCACTATTCTCGGCAAAGCCGAGTTCATGAATCCAGGCCAATCGGTCAAGGACCGCGCCGCGTTATTCATCATTCAGGATGCGGTAAAAAACGGCACGCTCAAGCCCGGCGGCGTAATTGTCGAAGGCACCGCCGGCAATACCGGCATCGGGCTCGCACTCGTCGGCAACGCCATGGGGTTCCGTTCGGTGATCGTCATCCCGGAAACCCAGAGCAGCGAGAAGAAGGATACTTTGCGGCTGTGCGGTGCGGAGCTCGTCGAAGTGCCGGCCGTGCCTTACTCCAACCCGAACAATTACGTGAAGCTGTCCGGCCGGCTCGCCGCGGAACTCGCCAAGACCGAGAAGAACGGCGCGATCTGGGCCAACCAGTTCGACAATGTCGCCAACCGACAGGGCCACATCGAAACGACCGGGCCGGAAATCTGGCGGCAGACCGACGGCAAGGTCGACGGTTTCGTATCCGCCGTCGGCACCGGCGGCACGCTCGCCGGCGTCGCGATTGCGCTCAAATCGTACAACAAGGCGGTGCGTATTGCGCTCGCCGATCCGATGGGCGCCGCCCTTTACAGCTACTACACGACCGGACAACTGAAATCCGAAGGCTCTTCGATCACCGAAGGCATTGGTCAGGGCCGCATTACCAAAAATCTGGAAGGGGCGCCGATCGATATCGCCTACCAGATACCGGACGAAGAGGCGGTGCCGATCATTTTCGATTTGCTCGAGCACGAAGGCCTGTGCCTCGGCGGCTCATCGGGCATCAACATTGCCGGCGCCGTCCGTCTGGCCAAGGAACTCGGACCCGGCCACACCATCGTTACCATCCTGTGCGACTACGGTACGCGCTACCAATCGAAGCTGTTCAACCCGCAGTTCCTGCGCGAGAAGAAGCTGCCGGTCCCGACCTGGCTTGAGCGCCGCTCGCAAATCAAAGTTCCTTTTGCCTGAACATCGCGGCCGCGAGCGCGTTATCGTGACGGATTGCCATGCTTAGACCCGAAAACAGCTCCAAACCCTCCCCGACCAGCCGCTGGCTGGTCTCGACCGAATGGCTCGCCGAGCACTTGCGCGACCGAAACCTCGTCGTGGTCGATGGCTCCTATCCCGCAGTGGGCGAGAAACGTGACGTCGCGGCCGAATACCGCGCCGGCCACATTCCCGGCGCTGTATTCTTCGATATCGACACGGTCAGCGACCATTCGACCGAGTTACCGCACATGTTGCCCGGCACAACGCAATTCGGCGAGGCAGCTGGCGCGCTTGGCATCGGCGATGGCGACACCATCGTTATTTACGACAGTGCCGGACTTTATTCGGCGCCGCGGGTGTGGTGGACTTTCCGCCTGTTCGGTGCCGAGAACGTTCTCATCCTCGACGGCGGCTTGCCGAAGTGGAAAGCGGAAGGCCGTCCGCTGGAACAGGGCGACGGCAAGCGGCAGCCGAAAAAATTCACGGCGGAAATGAATGTCGGCGC
>JASHSY010000078.1 GCA_030040825.1 Xanthobacteraceae bacterium | reverse complement strand
GCACTCAACGGCGTGCGCGAAGAAGCCCGCGTCGGTCAGCGCACGACGCTCGACGTGCTCAATGCGCAGCAGGAGCTGGTCAACGCCCGTGTTGCGCTGGTGACCGCCCAACACGATCGCGTGGTGGCATCCTACACGCTGCTTGCCGCCGTTGGCGGCTTGTCGATGCCGCACCTCGGCCTCAACGTCGACATCTACGATCCGATGGTGCACTACCAGCAGGTGCGCGACGCCTGGATCGGTGTGCGCAATCCAGACGGCAGATAGTTCCACATCGTCAGGAACTTCCAGTGATTCGCCGAACGGTTCAGGTTGCCTTCGAGTTTTGCTGTGACATACTTGGCTGTGGCGTTGCATAGTTGCGCTTTGTGATTCGCGGTCGGCAACCTGTTTCGCAGTCATCGGTCGGCCGCGTCGGGGACATCCAAGAAATAAGGCGAGGATGCGCGCATGACGCAGCCGGCTAAAGCGCAAGAACCGTCGATGGAGGAGATTCTCGCCTCCATTCGCCGCATCATTGCCGATGACGACGCCAGTAAGGCAGCTCCGCGAGCGGAGCCGCCGGTTCGCGCAGCCGCGCCGGCGCGACCAGAACCGAGCCCCCCACCGGTTCCCGAACCGGCCCCTCCGTCGCCCGGAAGCCTGGAAGAGCAGGCCGCAGACATTCTGGATCTCACAGAATCGATGGCGGCGCCCATGCCGGCGCCGAGCCCGATGCCCGACCCGGTTCCGCAATTTCGCAAGATCGACGGTCATTCGGACGTAGGCTTCGACGATGCGGAGCCCAAACCGGCGATGCCGGAGATGGCCGAGGCGCCGCGCGGCGGCATGCGCGAGCAGCTTATCTCCAACACAACCAGCGCTGCGGTGGACTCGGCGTTCAACACACTGGCGCAGACCGTGTTGGTGCAGAACGCGCGCACGCTCGAAGACTTGGTGCGCGAGATGTTGCGGCCGATGTTGAAATCCTGGCTGGACGACAATCTGCCGGGAATGGTCGAACGCCTGGTGCGGGCCGAAATCGAGCGGGTCTCGCGCGGCCGCTAGCCGTCATTTGCCGTTGTCGTATTGTTCACGCGCCTTTAAGCGCGGCTGCGAGCTTTTGCGCCTGTTCCGACAACACGGCTGGATCCTCTTTGACGCTCGCCGGCGGCTTTAATGTAATTCCATTCTTGCGTGGGATTACGTGCATGTGCAGGTGAAACACCACCTGACCGCCGGCCTGCTCGTTGAATTGTTGCAAGGTTAGGCCGTCGGCCGTGAAAACTGTCACGGCCGCGCGCGCGATCATCTGCGTAGTCTTCATCAGCTCGGTTAGATCGTCCAACGCGATGTCCAGGATAGTGCGGACGGGTGCTTTGGGAATGACCAGGGTGTGTCCGGGCGCCCGCGGCATGATGTCGAGAAACGCAAAGGTTTTGTCGTTCTCGTAGACCTTATGCGACGGCAATTCGCCGCGCAGGATTCTGGCAAACAGATTGTTTGTGTCGTAGTCCGGCATCGCCATCTCCCAGGCAAACGTGCGCTTAATCAGCTTCGAGGTGGACATCGTGCCGGTATGGCCCGGCGGCGGCAAGCTCAGTGCCGGCCGCCGCCACATAGGTCCGCTCGCGCTTCAAATAGTCGGCAATCGCCCGGCGCAGCGCCGGGTCGGCGATGTAATGCGCCGAAAAGGTAGTCGTCGGCATGTAGCCGCGAGCGATTTTATGCTCGCCTTGTGCGCCCGCTTCGACCCGCATCAGCTTATGGGCAATCGCGTAATCGATGGCTTGATAGTAACACAGCTCGAAATGCAGGAATGGATGATGTTCGATAGCGCCCCAGTGGCGCCCAAACAGCGCATGTGAGCCGATAAAGTTGATCGCGCCGGCGATCCAGTGTCCGGCGCGCTTGGCCATCACCAGTAAGATGCGGTCACGCATCGTTGCGCCGACCAACGAAAAGAACGGACGGGTGAGGTAGGGCCGGCCCCACTTACGCGAACCGGTCTCCATGTAGAAAGCAAAGAAGTGATCCCAGACGTCTTCAGTCAAATCGCGGCCGGTGAGCCAATGCACTTCAATGCCGTTGGTCAGCGCGGCGTGACGTTCGCGCCGGATGGTCTTTCGCTTGCGAGCGGCAAGCGCGGCCAGGAAATCGTCGAAACTGCCGTAGCCGGCGTTTTCCCAGTGGAATTGCTGATCCATCCGCTGGAGGAAGCCCCGTTCGCCGAGGAAGCGGTATTCATCCTCGGTGGCAAAAGTAACGTGCACGCCCGAGGCACCGTCGATGCGGCATAGATCGAGAAGGCCGGCGACCAGCGTGCCACGCCTTTCGTCGGCATGCGGGCTGGGCGGCACCAGCAGGCGAGGGCCGGTCACGGGGGTGAACGGCACGGCGACCTGTAGCTTCGGGTAATAACGTCCGCCGGCACGCTCGTAGGCATCGGCCCAGCCGTGATCGAACACGTATTCGCCACGCGAATGGGCCTTGAGGTAGCAGGGGGCGGCCGCCACCGCGGTGCCGTCGGGGGTTTGGACGACGACATGCTGGACCTGCCAGCCGGAGTGGCCGCCGACTGATTTTGAGGCTTCCAGAGCTGATAGAAAATCATACGATAAGAATGGATTATATGCGCGAATTTGATCCGTTGTCTGAGCGTGTGAGCTGCTTTCTTCACATTTTGGATGAAGTGGATTGGCGCAGCCGTCCCAGGCTGTCGCACCAATGTCGCTGATCGCGTTGACCGCTACGACACGGAGTTCGCCCGTTCCGGTTTGGGGATGATCGTGCAACCGCTTGTCGCGCGTCATGGCCGCAAGCTCTCAAAAATCATTTGGTCGGCGAAACGTTCCGCACGTTGCCGGTCGGCCGCTGTACGCACCACCCAGGTGAGTAGCGGCAGGCGTAAAATGTGCTGCGCGAGGAAGGGTGCCAAGGCCGGAAGATTATCAATCGCAAAGGCGACGAATTGTGGCCGGCAGGGCAGCGCCGGCAACAGCGAACCCATGCAATGGCGTAGCCATGGAGGCATTTGATCCCAATATGGATGTGGCCGGTATTTCGCCGCCACAATTCCGCGCGGCAGCGTCGGCGCCTTTTGCCGCAGCACCTGCAACTGCATCGGATCGAATGACATCGGCGCGACCGGCCCGCGATAGCCAAACAGCACGGTAGCGACGCGGAGCGGAAGCTGCGGGTCGCCGTCAAAGCGGCTTTTCAGCTCGGGAAAGATCGGAACGCGGCCGTCGACCAGGTCGCACAGTTCGCCAAGCGTGATCATGCGCGCATCGCTGCGCAGGAACGGTACGCGCTTGAGGTCTGCGGCGTTTATCCGGTCGAGCCGGCCCCCGCCTTCGGTCAGCCGGCCGAGCACATCATCATGATGCACCATGGCTTCGCCGTCGGCGCTGACCTGCAGGTCAACTTCGATGCCGTAACCTGCCGTCAGCGCCGCGCGCATTGCGGCCGCGGTATTTTCGATGATACCCAACGCGGCGTCGTGCAACCCGCGGTGAGCGATGGGCCGCGCCGTCAGCCAGTCGAGCGCGGCGGTCACCGCTTTACGACACTTCAAACAGACCGTCGACTTCCATCGCAGCATTTTGCGGCAACGCGGAAACTCCGACGGTGGTCCGTGAATGTCTGCCTTTATCGCCGAAGACCGCGACCATC
>JASHSY010000077.1 GCA_030040825.1 Xanthobacteraceae bacterium | reverse complement strand
AAGACGGCAAGGTGCCGCTTGAGGAATCGGTCGCCATCTACGAGCGCGGCGAGGCGCTCAAGCGCCGCTGCGAGGATTTGCTGAAGCAGGCCGAGGCGCGCGTGCAGAAGATCACGCTCGACGCCAACGGCAATCCGACCGGCACCGAGCCGCTCGACGTGGAATAACCGGGTAATGGGCAAAATTCTCCATGCAATCCTCTTACTCCGTCGTCACCACCGGGCTTGACCCGGTGGTCCATACTGAAGTTCAGCGAATCAAGAAGAGTGGTCGATTTCAAGCAAGCCGGCCTGCCGCATGGATTGCCGGGTCTAGCCCGGCAATGACGAAATAGAGAATCATTATCGCGACGCATCCGCATCCGAGCTTTGCCAACGACTGTAGCCCGGATAAGCGAAGCGCAATCCGGGGACGACGAACCAGCTTTGATGTCCGCCCCGGATTTCACTTCGTTCCATCCAGGCTACAACAAAAAGGGAAGCGGAGCGCCGAAAGGCGCATGTCATGGAGCCGCGCGTGCGAGGCGCGGCAGCGCGCTTTGCGATCGGCGCGCTCGCCTTCCGGCGCTCCACTGCAGCGCTTATCGAAGCGACCGAACGCTTCGACTCAATCCAGGCCACGCTTCACGCGATCCAGAGGATGCCGGCGTTACCGGCGCCATCAATCGCGCTTAAGCGGAGCACCCCGCTCGCCGGTCGTCATGCCGGCGGGGACGATGCCCGGATCGCCCGGGAGCGGAGTTACAAGCCCCGCCCGCAGGAACTGCGCCTGCTCCATCGATCGGCTGTCACCGGTCGACGCCCTCGACTGAGCAAGCAAAACTCTCCTATCATAATCGGTGACAAATGTCAACATTTTAGAGACGATCGGCCGGAAGGAACCGATCGGTCGGGCTTTCCGTTTCAGCTTGGGCGGGCGTTCGCACCACCAAGGGCTCACATGTTCAATCCCTGGCTGACGCTGACTTTGCGGACTTTCGAACTCGGATTCGAGGCGCAAAATGTCATCGCGCTTCGGCTGCTGCGTCTGGCGTCGGGCGGCGCGCATGGGCAGGCCGAGTTGAGCCGCATGGTCACAGAAAAGATCGCGGCCGTCGCCGAAGCGCAAGTCGCGGCGGCGACCGCCGTCATGACCGCCAGCCCCAACCACATCGTTGCCGGCAAGGCGCTCCGCGTCTTCAAAAAGCGCGTACGCGCCAATACACGCAGGCTTTCGCGGCGACGGTAATTCACGGCGCTAACCCGCAGCCGCGCTACGCGGCGGCTGAAACAGCACCACCACATTACGCGATCCGCAGCGCGGACAGCGCAGCCGGCTTTCCAGCCGGGAGAGCGGAAAAGCCTTGCCCCGCGTCCACACCAAAGTCTCCATGTCGAGTTCGTTGCGATAATTGCATTCGCGGCTCGATTTCGAACTGGGACTGTCGGAGCGGCCATAGCTGCATCGCACGGTGACCCGCCACCCGAGCGTAAAAGCCTCGCCGATGGTTTCGACAACCATTTGTTAAGGCTCACTTATTTCGGCCGGCTGCCGGCGCTTGACTTTGTGGAACAAAAAGAGAACAATCTTCGGTCCGAGTCAAGGCTAAAGGATCGATTGGGAGGCAGTTGTGGAAGCGGACAAGCGAAGTGCGTGGCTGCGCAAGCTGGACGCGGAATGCCCGTATCAGGTCGTGCTGCCGCGGGCGCAGCTCGCCGACGACAGCGAGATCATGGATTTCCTGATCGCTTATGTCGGCAAGTTCGACATGTATGTCGAAGACGATTATGCCGCTTTCGTGCGCTACTGCTTCGAAGATCCGCTGGATGCGGAAATTTTCCGCGCCCGCTTCGAGCCGAAAATCGAGCGCTTCAGGCTCGCGGGATGACAAGTGTAAGTGCCGTCCGCGTTTCGCTAAACGCTAACCCCGCTGCTTCACGGCTGCCGGCAGCTTCTGCCGCACCTTGTCGATCTCCGCCCAGGCGTCTTCTTTCAGCCGCTTCTTCAGATCGAGCAAAGTAAAATCGTTGCCGCCGGTGGTGCGCGACAACCGCTCCCAGGTGACCGGCGCCGACACCGGCGCGCCGGGGCGCGCGCGCGTCGAGTAAGGCGCGACCGAGGTGGCTTCGCGCGAATTGCGGAAATAGTCGATGAAAACGCGGCCCTTACGCAGCGCCTTGGTCATCTTGGCGAGGTAAAGTTTTGGGCTCTCCGCCGCCATCCGCGCGGCGATGCGCTGGGCGAACGTTTTGGCGGTATCCCAGTCGACGTCCGCGATCGGCACCACCACGTGGATGCCCTTGCCGCCGGAGAGTTTGACGAAACTTTCCAGCTTCTCGGCCTTGAGCCGCTCGCGCGTCTCGCGCGCCGCGGCGACGATCTGCGGCCAGGCGACGCCCTCACCCGGATCGAGGTCGAACACAATGCGGTCGCAGGTTTCCAGGCTGTCCAGCCGCGATCCGCGCACGTGGATTTCCAGCGCGCCGGACTGCGCCAGCGCGATCAGGTCGTCGAGCGTTTCGACCGCGATCACGTCGTGATCCTTGCCCGGCACGGCATGCCGCAACGGCGAGGATTTGACGTTGGCGGCGATATGTTTCTGGAAAAAAGTCTCGCCGGAAATTCCTTCCGGCGCGCGCACCAGCGAAAGAGCGCGGCCGAGAATGTGCGGTTTTATCCAGTCCCAGACCGAAACGTAGTACTCGGCCAAATCGTTTTTGGTAACGCCTGAGTCGGGCCAGTAGACGCGGTCGGGATGGGTCAGGCGAAACGAGCCGCCGGGGTCGCCGCTCTTCTTCGTGCTGCCGCCGGAGCTGGCGCGGGCGGGCCTGCTGAGCGGCGAGGCCGGCGGCGTTTTGCCGGCGGCAACCTCGCGCACGACCTCCTCCGCGCTCTTGTCCTCGCGGATGCCCTTGAATGAAGCCTGGCGCAATATGCCGCCATGCGTGAAGCCGGCAAAGTCGGCCTCGATGACAACCTTGGGCTTCACCCAGATTACATTTTTGCGCCGCTCGTCGGCTGGTACTTCAATCGGACGCTTTTCGGCGCGCAGTGGGGCAAGCCGCTTCCACAGATCGCGCGCCGTCCTTTGCGTGTAGCCGGTACCGACGCGGCCGGCATACCGAAGTCCGCCATTCTCGCGAACGGCAACCGTCAGCGCACCAATCGCCTGCGGCAGCGCAGTCGAAGGCGTGAATCCCGCGACGATCAGTTCCTGGCGGCCGCGGCATTTGGATTTGACGAAATTGTCGGTGCGACCGGAACGGTACGGCGCGTCGCGGCGCTTCGATACGATGCCTTCCAGACCCATCTCGCAGGCGTGGCGAAGGATGAGCGGCCCGTCCTCTTCGAAATGTTCGGCATAGCGGACGACGCCGTCTTTGCCGTTGCGTTTAAGCAATCCGGCCAGCGCCGCCTTACGCGCAGTCAAGGGTTCATCGGTGAAATCGCGGCCGTTTAGGTACAACAGGTCAAAGACGTAATAGACGAAGCGGTCGCTTCGCCCCTCCTTCAAATCGGTCTGCAACAGCGAGAAATCGCTGATGCCGTTTTCGCCTTCGACGACAATTTCACCGTCGAGCAGCGCGGTGTCGGCGGGCAGCGCGGCCACCGCGTTGGCGACCGGTTTGAAGCGGTGGGTCCAGTCCTGTCGCTTGCGCGTCAGCAACGTCACCGTGCCGTGGTCGAGACGCGCCTCGGTGCGGTAGCCGTCGTATTTGATTTCGTGCAACCAGTTCGGTCCGTGCGGCGGCTGCTCGTAGAGCGTGGCGAGACTGAGCGGCACGAAATCCGGCAAGTCCGATTTGGTCGTCCGCACCGGCTTTTTGCCGGCGCGCTTTTGCCCGGAGTTGCGCGTGGCCCGCGCCGTCTTCTTCGCCGCCGGCCGCGCGGCAGCTTTGGCGGCGAGGTCGCGTATCTTTTGCCGAAACGCCGTCTTGCCCGTTTTGCTGCCGTTTCGGGCCGCACGATTGGAGTGCCAGATCCGCTTCTTGCCCTTGCCGGCGGCAATCTCGTCAATCGAACGGCCGGTGACGACCGAATTCGGTTCCGCTTGGAGAATGTCGCGGTCGCGCGGGCCGCGCGCCTCGTCGTCCTTACCCTTGATCAACAGCCAATTTTCGTGCCGGTCGCGGTCACGCCCGCGCATGCGAACGAGATGCCAGCGGCCGTGCAACTTCTCGCCGTGCAGATCGAAAACCAGGTGGCCTTTGCCGTAACCGTAATGCGGATCGCCTTCCGGGCTCCAACTGCCGCGATCCCAGATCATCACGGTACCGCCGCCATACTCGCCTTTTGGGATGGTGCCTTCGAAGCCGTTGTACTCGATCGGGTGGTCCTCGACGTGGACGGCCAGGCGCTTTTCGTTCGGATCGAGGCTTGGGCCGCGGGTAACCGCCCAACTCTTCATGACGCCGTCGAGTTCAAGCCGCAGATCGTAATGGAGCCGGGTCGCGGCGTGCTTTTGAATAACGTATCGATCGCCGCCAGTACGGCCTTTGCGGCCACGCGGCTCGGCCGTCACACCGAATTTTCGTTTTTTTCGGTAAATCTCCAGGGCCACAGGCGTTAACTCGTGCGCTCGCCGCTGTTCGGATGCGAATTCCGGATGCGGACCATGCCAAAAACTCGGGGCCGGCGTCGTCCCGGCCCATGGCAAATAAGGCAACGCCGCCCAACATAAGCGGTTGCGACAAAACGCGGGAGTCCCCGTGGTTCCTGAAACGAAGGTGGCCAAATTGCGTTGCCGGTGTGGAATGGTGTAAAGACTGAGGGTTTAAGCCTTTGGGGGCAGGGTGGCGGCAAGACGGGTCCGAGCCCTAAAAATCGTCGATTAGGCCGACAGGCCAAGAGGCCAATAATTAAAAGGAGCATTCGCGTGACCGTTCAGTCGAAGACGCCGTTGCTTGATCTCGTCGATACTCCAAGCGATTTGCGTAAGCTCGAAGAAGGTCAGTTGCGTCAGCTCGCCGACGAATTGCGGCGGGAGACAATCGACGCCGTGGCGGTCACCGGCGGTCACCTGGGCGCCGGGCTTGGCGTGATCGAACTGACGGTTGCCCTGCATTACGTTTTCAACACACCGGCCGACCGGCTGGTTTGGGACGTCGGCCACCAAGCTTACCCGCACAAGATACTCACCGGCCGCCGCAACCGCATCCGTACGCTGCGTCAGGGCGGCGGCTTGTCCGGCTTCACCAAGCGCGCCGAGAGCGATTACGATCCGTTCGGCGCCGCCCATTCCTCAACCTCGATCTCCGCTGCGCTCGGCATGGCGGTAGCGCGCGACCTCGACGGCAAGCAGAACAACGTGATCGCCGTCATCGGCGACGGCGCCATGTCGGCAGGCATGGCCTATGAAGCGATGAACAATGCCGGCGCGATGAATTCGCGCCTCATCGTGATCCTCAACGACAACGACATGTCGATCGCACCGCCGGTCGGCGCGCTGTCGGCGTATCTGGCCCGCCGCGTGTCCGGCCGCACCTATCGCAGCCTCCGCCACATCCTGCGCCAGATCGCCAAGCATCTGCCGACCCGCACGCTGGAGAAGCGCGCGCTGGCGATCGAGGAATATGCCCGCGGCCTGGTGACCGGCGGAACGCTGTTCGATGAGCTCGGCTTTTTCTATGTCGGTCCGATCGACGGACACAACATCGACCATTTGCTGCCGGTGCTCAAAAACGTCCGCGACGCCAAGAACGGGCCGTTCCTGGTTCATGTGGTGACCCAGAAAGGCAAGGGCTACGCGCCGGCGGAAAAATCCGCCGACAAATATCACGGCGTCGTCAAATTCGACGTCGCCACCGGCGCGCAGGTGAAATCGAAGCCGGCCGCTCCCGCCTACCAAAAAGTCTTCGGCGAAAGCCTGATCAAGGAAGCGCGCAAAGACGACAAAATTATCGCGATCACCGCCGCGATGCCGTCCGGCACCGGTGTCGACCTGTTCCAGAAGGAATTTCCCAACCGCACATTCGACGTCGGCATCGCCGAGCAGCACGGCGTGACGTTCGCGGCAGGATTGGCGACGGAGGGCTTTAAGCCGTTCGCCACTATTTATTCGACCTTCCTGCAGCGCGCCTACGACCAAGTGGTCCACGACGTGGCGATCCAGAAGCTGCCGGTGCGCTTCGCCATGGATCGTGCCGGTCTCGTCGGCGCCGACGGCCCGACTCACGCCGGCGCGTTCGATATCGCCTATCTCGGCTGCCTGCCCAATTTCGTGCTGATGGCGGCCGCCGACGAAGCCGACCTGGTGCACATGGTGTCCACGGCGGTGGCGATCGACGATCGCCCGTCGGCGCTGCGCTACCCGCGCGGCGAAGGCCGTGGCGTGCCGATGCCGGAGGAAGGCAAGCCGCTTGAGATCGGCAAAGGCCGGATCCTGCGCGAAGGCACCAAGGTGGCGCTGTTCTCCTACGGCGCGCGGCTTGGCGAATGCCTCAAGGCAGCCGACGAACTCGCTGCGCACGGGCTTTCCACCACCGTCGCGGATGCGCGCTTTGCCAAGCCACTCGACGTCGACCTTCTGCTGCGGCTTGCCCGCGAGCACGAAGTGCTGCTGACCATCGAGGAAGGCTCGATCGGCGGGTTCGGCACGTTCGTGATGCAGACTCTGGCCGAGCATGGCGTGCTCGACCGCGGCATAAAGCTTCGTTCGATGGTGCTGCCGGATTTGTTCATCGATCAGGACTCGCCGGCCGCCATGTATGCCAAGGCCGGTCTCGATGCCAAAGGCATCGTCAACAAGGCGTTCTTGGCGCTGGGCGAGAATATGCGCGGCGAGACCATCAAGCTGGTTCGCTAATAGCTTTCCTCCCCCCCGGAGCGGGGGAGGATGAACCTGATGACCAATCGCCAACGCGCCGATCGCCTGCTGGTCGCGCGCGGCCTGTTCGAGAGCCGTGCGCGGGCGCAGGCGGCAATCGCCGCCGGCCGCGTCAGTGCCGACGGCGTCATCGTCAGCAAGGCCTCGGATGCGATTGCCGCGGGCGCCGTCATTAAAGCCGAGCCCGAGCATCCTTTCGTGTCGCGTGGCGGCGTCAAGCTGAGCGCTGCGCTCGATCATTTTCGCATCGACATTACCGGCCGGGTTTGCCTCGATGTCGGCGCCTCGACCGGCGGCTTCACTCAGGTTCTGCTCCTGCGCGGCGCCAGGCGCATCTATGCGGTCGATGTCGGCCGCAGTCAGTTGCATGCCTTGCTACGCGGCCGGCGCGAGATCGTGGCGCTCGAGGAGACCGATATCCGCCGCCTCGACCCCGCGCGCATCGACGAGCTGCCGGACCTGGCGACCGTCGACGTAAGTTTCATTTCGCTCAAGCTCGTCGTGCCGGCGATCGGCAGATTGCTGCGCCCGTCCGCCCGGCTTCTGGCGCTGGTCAAGCCGCAATTCGAGGCCGGCCGCGGCGAAATCAAAAAGGGCATCGTGCGCGACGCCAATGTCCACGCGAAAGTGTGCGACGACATCACCGAATTTCTTATTGCGCAAGGTTGGCGCGTCGGCGGCCGGCTGCCGTCGCCGATCCTCGGCGGCGATGGCAACGCCGAATTCTTCATCGGGGCGGAGCGTGGTTGAGCGGCTCAAGATCGCGCGGCTCGGTC
>JASHSY010000076.1 GCA_030040825.1 Xanthobacteraceae bacterium | reverse complement strand
ATCACAATGCCCAGCAGCACCAAAACGAAAAACGCAATCGCCGTCGTGATCCAGAACAAAAACGTATTGAACGACGTGATGTCGTCCATGATCGGCGTCGCCGAATCCTGAAGGTCCATCTGCCAGGGCACCGCATGCCCAAGCGCCGCAAACGCAGCGCCTCCGCTCACAACCAAAATACCAAAGACCAGCGCAGTCGCGCTCAACCGTGACAATCCCCGCATCGCTTTCGGCTCCCGATCCCCCGGCCCGTTTCGGCGGTGCTGTCACCGCGCAGCCAACAGATGCATATTAAATACATGTTTCGTCCGTGTCGGCAACTGCTGAACGCCTGTTCCCGACAAGGTTTTCGGCCGTAAGTGGTGCCGATAGCGATTTAGGCCGTGAAGTCTAGCGCCTAACGCATCGTCACGTCGCAGACCAGCGATCCAGAAGTTCTGCCTTTATTCCCGTCCGTCATCTCCGGTCCGGCCTTAAAATTTTTGACTTCACGGGCCGATTTGCAGGTTTCGACTGCCATCTGAGGCAGTATGCCGGTCAGCGCTCTCGAAAAACGTGCACGTCGCCGGTCTCATGCCGGCAAAGGCAAGCAGCTTTACGAGCGAGCATCGGATTATTTCCCGCATCAAGAATGAAAAATACCGGTCGGTCGATCGGCGGCCGGAATTGAATAAACGCGAGGGCCGCAGCGTTTCCACTGCGGCCCCAAACTCGTCTGTCTGTAAGTCGTTGCTATTTCTGCAACGTATGCGTGAAATACCACAAGGTGCCGTTTAGCACCATCGCACCCAAGATATTGCCGATGGTGACCGGAATCTGATTCCACACCCACCACTCGTAGATGCTTATATGGGCACCCGAGAAGATGCCGCATGGGATGAGCCACATGTTGACCACGGTGTGCTCGAAGCCCAGCGCAAAGAACATCCCAATCGGTATCCACATCAGCAGCAACCGGCCAACGGTGCTCCGCGTAGCCTTGGACATGACAGACCCCAGGCTCACCAGCCAGTTACAAAGGACACCCATGCCAATAGCGGCAAACCAGCCAATGGCGCCGTACTGGATATACGCAACTTTGTGCTCGGCGGTGTGGGCAATGACAGTAAGCAATTTGTTCGGCGGGACGGACCCACCATAGGTGAATGAGAACCAGAGCAGCCAAGCGAAGAATACGCCTCCGACCAGATTACCCGCCAGGGTCAAGATCCAATTGCGAACCAACTGGAACGGCGTGACCGTCCCGGCGTACATGCCGATCGGCATCGTGGCGAAGCTACCGGTCGCCATTTCCAGGCCGAGGAAGCTCAGGGTGACGTAACCGGCTGGGAACATAAATCCGGCCGCGCCGAGTGGTATGCCGGCGGCGACCATGGCGAAGACCATAGAGGCGCCATAGGCCAGAAACGGCGTGCATAAGAAGCCGCGAATGATGAGGTGAACAGTGCCGAACTTGGCTTTATTAGCGGCATCTAAAGCCAGCGCAGCTCCCATCTCCGCTGGCGGCACTGTTTCGAGTATAGCGACGGCATTCGCAGACTCGGCCATTTCATCCTCCCCTATGCTTGCGCCGATGACGGCAGCGGCTGCAATCGATGATGAGCCCCACGCTCAATCGCATTGCGGCACCAAGCCGTCACTGCTTCGATATCGGGCCTCAGGCGTGCAGCTGAATCCCCGACGAAAGTCAGAAAGTCACGCAGATTTCGTGTCGAAACGCCGATCACCAGCGGGATTTCAGCAATCAGAGCGTCGGCAATGACAGGTCGCAGCCCACGGCCATGAGCTTCTTCCTTGCCAAATTTATTGATGACCAGCAGATCGACGCGTTCATGCACCGCGCGCCCAACCCATGCGTCGACGCGAGCGAAAGCATCCGGATCGAGGCGACAGCCCCTTGCTTCGTTGCCGCGGTCAAACGATATCTTTACCTCGTCGCCGCCCAACAAGTCTTTGACATACATGTCGCATCGACGACGGCCAGGCCGGTGCGCGTTTGACTGGACGACGCCGCCGAGGCGGTAACCTGAGGCAGCCAAGCCGGCCGCGCATTGTGCTATTAGAGCATCCCCAACAAGCCCGTCGTCATAGACGACCACCCCGATTCGGCTCAGCTCAGGATTTGCATGTTCGGCAGGAATCAGCGTGGCCTGCTCATGGCGCAACTCCATCGTTTTCCTCTCCTCCATCAGTCGCTTCTTGATGGCTGCTCGGCGGTGTCATCACAGTCGCCGGCGCAGAGAAAACCGCGGCCATTATTTTTCTTTCGGTTTATTCGACAGCGGGGATATCGATAAACCGCAGACACACTATTACGAATGGAGCCGACCGGAAGCGGTATGTCAAGCGCATCTTTGAATGCGCGTCACTGTGGATCGAGGATTGGACAGGAGGCTGCCTGCCTTCGCGTTGAAAACTGGAGCGCCGAAGCGCTAACAGCCTCCGATCCGTACCGGTGCGTCGTTCTTCGATTGAGCCGTTGGCGGACTCGTCGCGCTGAAGCAACGGTTCGGCGGTTTAACCATGAATCCGGAGGCAGGGCCCTTGCGCCTGTTGTACGCTAGATATATTGCACGGCGAGCAAATAGCATTCGGCGCGAGGTATTTTGCCGCGCTGCCCAGCGAGGAAAACGGGAATGTCCATCGATCAATTCATCGATAACGAGATCAAGGCTACCGAGGTGGTGCTGTTCATGAAGGGCACGCCGCAGTTTCCAATGTGCGGCTTCTCCGGCCAAGTCGTGCAGATTCTCGACAAACTCGGCGTTGCCTACAAGGGCCTCAACGTGCTTGAGGACGACGGGCTGCGCCAGGGCATCAAGACCTATTCCAACTGGCCGACCATCCCGCAGCTTTACGTCAAGGGCGAATTCGTTGGCGGCTGCGACATCATTCGCGAGATGTTCCAATCGGGCGAACTGCAATCGCTGCTTAAAGACAAGGGCGTCGCCACGAAAACGGCGGCGACCGCCTGAGGCTTAAGCTTTTTTGGGCGGCCGGGTGCCTCCGACACACGCGCCTCCAGCGCGTTTCGCGGTTCAGCAGGTTCTGAATCTCCACCGGTCGGCCCTCACTCTCAGTCGAGACGCTGCTCGGCGGCCCTTACCGCGGGCTCGCCGGCGTCGCCGTTGAACCCCCCGTGCCTCGCAATAGAGCCGCGGAATCTTCGCGCTTGTTGATCGGCTGTTTTAGCCAGTCCAAGCCATGTCGCCGCACCTGTCCCGGTGGACCCTACCGCCCCAGCGCGGCAGCCATTTCAGTCCCGCCGTGTATAAGCGAATGCGCGCGGAATCTGCTCCCGGCCGCGATTTTTATGATTGAATCCCGCGTAATACGGCTAATTGACCTCGCGGCCTGAGCCGATACTCTGGAATTGCCGGAGGATGGCATAACCGAACTCCAAAAGAAATCGCGAGAGCACCCCACCCGGCCCGAAGACTACTGGCATGCTCGGTAAGCTGACGATTGACGCCCTGCCATTTTACAGCGGCATCGCCATGGCTGGCGCGCTCATCACC
>JASHSY010000075.1 GCA_030040825.1 Xanthobacteraceae bacterium | reverse complement strand
GCGCATCTTTTCGGCAACCCGCGCCGCCTTCTCGGCGTCGATTGTCGCCGCGGCCTTTTCCACAAGCGAAACGATGTCGCCCATGCCGAGGATGCGATCGGCGATTCTTTGCGGATAAAAGTCCTCGATGGCGTCGAGTTTCTCGCCGGTGCCGATGAGCTTGATCGGCTTGCCGGTGACCGCGCGCATCGACAGCGCGGCGCCGCCGCGGCCGTCGCCATCGACGCGCGTGAGGACGATGCCGGTCAAACCGACACGCTCGTCGAAGCTTTTCGCGAGATTGACCGCGTCCTGGCCGGTGAGCGAGTCAGCGACGAGTAGGACTTCGTGTGGCGACGCGGCGCGACGCACATCGGCCGCCTCGCTCATCATCGCCTCGTCAAGCGTGAGCCGGCCGGCGGTATCGAGCAGCACAATGTCGTAGCCGCCAAGACGTCCCGCTTGTAGCGCGCGGGTTGCAATCTGCACCGGCGTTTGCCCGGCGACGACCGGCAACGTGTTAATACCCGCCTGCTGGCCGAGCACGGCGAGCTGTTCCATGGCCGCTGGCCGGCGCGTGTCGAGCGAGGCCATTAGCACTTTGCGTTTTTGTATGTCGGCGAGGCGCTTGGCGACTTTGGCGGTGGTGGTGGTTTTGCCCGAACCTTGCAGCCCGACCATCATGATGACGATGGGAGCCGGCGCATTGAGGTCGATCGGCTGTGCGCTCGATCCGAGCGTCTCTATCAGCTGGTCGTGCACGATCTTTACGACCATCTGGCCGGGCGTGACCGATTTGATCACTTCGACGCCGACCGCGTGCTTCTTCACTTCGTCGGTGAAGGCGCGGGCGACGTCGAGGGCGACGTCGGCTTCAATGAGCGAGCGCCGTACCTCCTGCAGCGTTGCATCGACGTCGCCTTCCGACAGCGCACCGCGCCGGGTCAGGCGGTCGAGGACCGAATTAAGCCGCTCGGAAAGACTGTCGAACATGCATTCTGCCTTAACCAAAAACGTATGCGCCCGAGGGCGCATCGCGCTGTCGGGCGGGAACCTCCGGTCCCACGGGCCGGTCGGCTAGTCCAAGAACTTCAGGTCTCTTGCGAGAGCGGCCGGAAAATAGGTGCGTAACCCGGTGCCGTCAACCGCGCTAGTGCCCCTTGCGGGGGGCGCCGTGCCGTATAGAACGGCGCCAATGTCGCAGTATTATAACGGTCCCGTCTCCGATCATTTCGATGGCGAGCGGTTTTTCGACCCCGACCACGTGCGGCCACGGGGCCGTCCGGATTTGTTGCGCTGGATGCGCGATCGGTATGTTCGCGGGACCAAGGCCAAATGGCCGGCCTGGGCGCCATCGCCCCACGCTGATAGCCCGCCGGAGCGGGTAACCGGCACACGTTGGCGTATCAGTTATGTCGGCCATGCGAGTTTTCTGGTCCAGGCCGCGGGCCTCAATATTCTGCTCGACCCGGTTTGGTCGGCGCGTGCGTCGCCGGTCCGTTTTGCCGGGCCGAAGCGTGTCAACGATCCCGGTATCGCATTTGGCGCATTGCCCCCGATCCATGTCGTACTGGTGTCGCATGCCCACTACGATCATCTTGACGCGTCGACATTGGCGCGGCTCGCGTCCGCGCACCATCCGCGCGTGATCACGCCGCTCGGCAACGACACGATCATGCGCAACCACGATCCGGCGATCGCGGCGGAAGGACACGACTGGCACGATCGGGTCGAGATGGGCGACGGCGTTGCGGTCACGCTGGTGCCGACGCGGCATTGGTCGGCGCGGACTTTGTCGGACCGCAACATGGCGCTGTGGGCGTCGTTCGTGATCGACTCGCCGGCCGGGCGAATCTATTTCGTCGCCGATTCAGGTTACGGCGAGGGGCGGCATTTCCGCGCCGTCCGTGAGCGTTATGGCCCATTGCGTCTCGCCATTCTGCCGATTGGCGCATACGAGCCGCGGTGGTTTATGCGCGATCAGCATATGAATCCCGCCGAATCCGTGCAGGCCTTCATCGATTGTGACGCCGAGCTTGCGCTCGCCCACCACCACGGCACCTTTCAGCTTACCGATGAAGCCATTGAAGCACCGCGCGTCGCGCTGTCAGAAGCTTTGAACCGTGCCGGAATCCTCGCCGAGCGATTCCGCGTCTTGCAGCCTGGACAAGTGTGGGAATTGTAATCAGCCCGGCGGCCTACTTCACCATCACATAGACATTGACGACCAGATGATCCTCATTGGTCGTAAGCGGGTCGGTTTGATATTGCTCGATGAACATATCTTTAGCCTCGAGCCGGCGCTCGTCGAGATAGTTGGTGATCGCCTCATAGGTGTTGTCGAGTCCGTCATACGATCCGCGATGGACGAATTTGAGCGCGCGGCCTGCCGGCGACGTGCCGGCAGCGATATCGCCGCGCGGCGGAGTCTTCGGCGGCTCGGCGACCGGAATGGCGGCTTCATATTGAAAGCCAATGTCGTCGGTAGCGGTGAATAGCGTCATCGGCTGGCCGTCCGCCTTAAGCCCCTCCTTATCGATATAGGTTTTCACCGTTTTGAGCGATTTGGTGATGGTTTCGAATGCGTTGTCCCAATTACCGGTGCCCTTCACATAAACCATCGGCTTGGCGGTGAGCGTCGTATCCTCACCGAACGGATCGCCCGGTTGGGCGGACGCACTTGGCGCTCCCGATGCAGCGTCGGGTTTGTCGGTTGAAGAAGGGGCCGCAGGCGCCATTTTTTGCGCTTGGGACAATTGCACCGCGGCGGTGATGGTTGCAGCGGCGATGGCGAAGCCGAGCGCAAAACGGCGGACCATTCAGACTCTCCCGTGTACGAGGCGGCGCTGGCGCCGACCCGGGGCCCCTTTCGCCCGTTTGTTTCTAGCACGACTGCCCCGCCGGCCTCTGGCTGATACTGGCGCAGGAGCCCCAACTCCTCATATAAGTCCCGCACATTCGGGCATTATCATGAGCACGTTGGCAGGCAAGGATTTCGTCAAGATGAACGGTCTCGGCAATGAGATCGTCATTGTCGATCTCCGCCGCTCGCCCGGTACGATCGCCGCCGGCGAAGCGCGTGCTGCCGCGCGCCAGGAGCCTTACGACCAGTTGATGGCGCTTTATCCGGGCGACACCGCGACGGACGCATCGATCCGTATCTTCAACAACGACGGCTCGGAGGCCGGCGCCTGCGGCAACGGCATGCGTTGTGTCGCGTCCATCATCAGCGCCGAGACCGGCAAAGCGCGGCTTGAATTCGCAACGGCCGCCGGGCGCGTCTCCTGCTGGCGCAACGGTGATTTGTTCACCGTCGATATGGGGGCGCCGCGCTTTCACTGGGATGAAATCCCGCTGGCGCGGGAAATGCCCGACACGCGCGCCATCGATCTTTTATTCGCACCGGCTGGTGTGCCGGTCTTGCGTTCGCCGTCGGTGGTGAATATGGGCAATCCGCACGCGATCTTCTGGGTTGACGATCCGCAAGCCTACGATTTGCGCACTATCGGCCCGCAGCT
>JASHSY010000074.1 GCA_030040825.1 Xanthobacteraceae bacterium | reverse complement strand
GATCAACGCGCTGGTCAACAATGCCGGCTGGGACGTGTTCGAACTATTCGCCGACACGACGCCGGCCGACTGGGAGAGGATCATCGGCATCAACCTCACCGGCGCGCTCAACATGCATCACGCGGTGCTGCCGGGCATGATCGCGCGCAAAGCTGGCCGCATCGTCAACGTCTCCTCCGATGCCGCCCGCGTCGGCTCGTCGGGCGAAGCGGTCTATGCCGCCTGCAAGGCCGGGCTGATCGGATTTTCCAAAACCATCGCCCGCGAGCACGCCCGCCACGGCATCACCGTCAACGTCGTCTGCCCGGGCGTGGTCAAAACCAGCCTCTACGACAATTACAAGCAGGGCGCGCGCAATCCGGAAAAACTCGACGAAGCGTTTCGCCGCGCCATCCCGCTTGGACGCCTTGGCGAGCCGGACGATTTGCATGGTGCGATTTGCTTTCTCGCCAGCGACGATGCCGCTTTCATCACCGGCCAGGTGATCAGCGTCTCGGGCGGTTTGACCATGGCCGGGTGAAGGCGAAAAGCGCTAAAGCCAACAACCATGAGCCAATAACGATGGGCAACATAACCCTGCCGCTCTCGGACGAGCAGCGCGAATTTCGGGCGACCGCGGATCGCTTCGCGCGCGAGAAGCTCAAACCCGGCTATCAGGCGCGCGAGCGCGATACAAAAATCGACCGCGCGCTGATGCGCGAGATGGGCGCACTCGGCTTGATCGCGCCCGATCTGCCGGAACGATACGGCGGGCTCGGCCAATCGAGCGAAACCAGCGGGCTGATCATGGAGGCGGTGGCCTATGGCGATCCCAACATCGCCTATGTACAGCTGCTTTCCTCGCTCTGCGGCCAGATTATCGCCCGTCATGCGAGCGAAGAGCTTGCCGGCCACTGGCTGCCCCGCATCGTCAGCGGTGAAAGCCTGTTCGCGATCGGGCTGACCGAACCGCGCGGCGGCTCGGATGCCGCCAACCTCGCGCTGTCGGCGCGGCGCAGCAATGCAGGCTATGTGCTCAAAGGCGAGAAAACCTCGATCAGCCTCGCCATCCAGGCCGACGCGGTGCTGGTGTTCGCGCGCACCGGCAAGCCGGACGACGGCGCGCGCGGCATCTCGGCGTTTTTGGTGCCGATGGACGCACCCGGCATCGCTACCAGCCGGCTGAACGATCTCGGCAGCAAGGTCGTCGGCCGCGGCTCGATCTTCTTCGACGATGTGGCGGTGCCCAGCGAAAACATGCTCGGCGGCGAAAACAAAGGCTTCGTGCAGGTGATGCAGGGCTTCGATTTCAGCCGGGCGCTGATCGGGCTGCAATGCGTCGGGCCGGCACAAGCCTCGCTTGACGAGACCTGGGCGTATGTGACTGAGCGCCAAGCGTTCGGCGCGCCGCTATCGCGCAATCAGGGGGTCACCTTCCCGCTCGCCGAATGCGAAAGCCTGATCGCGGCGGTGCGGCAGCTTTGCTATCACACGCTGCGGCTGCGCGACGCGGGCGCGCCGCACACCTCGGAAGCGGCGATGTGCAAATGGCTCGGCCCGAAGACCGCGGTCGATACGATCCATCAATGCCTGCTCACGCACGGCCATTATGGGTGGTCGCTCGATCTGCCGCATCAGCAGCGGTTGCGCGACGTGATGGGGCTTGAGATCGGCGACGGCACTGCGCAGATCATGAAATACATCCTCACGCGCGAACGGCTGAAGCAGCAGGGCTGAGGTGACGTGGCGCAAGAATGGATGCGACCTATCTTCCCTCTTCCCGCATGGGAGAGGGGCCGAGGGCTAAGGCCTTACCAGCACGCCGCCGGTCAGCGAGCGCGGCACGCCGGTGGTGGACGGAAAACTGAGCGGCAAACCGTGCAGGCTGCGGACCGCCAGATAAGCGAACGCCTGCGCTTCGAGCGAATCCACCGACCAGCCGGCGGCGTGACCGGATTCGACGCTGGCTGGTGCGAGACGTTCGGCGAGCATGCGCATCAAGGTCGGATTGCGCGCGCCGCCGCCGGCGACGATCCAGGTGTTCGGCGCGCGCGGCAGAAGCGACACAACACGCGCGACCGCAGCCGCCGTGAGCGCGGTGAGCGTGGCGGCGCCATCTTCGACGCTGCAGTTATGGAAGGCTTCGCCGATCAAGCCGCGAAAATCGTTACGGTCGAGCGATTTCGGCGGCGGTTTGGCAAAGAACGCGTCCGCCAGAATGCGGGCGATCGCTTGCTCGTCGACTTTGCCGGCCGCCGCGATCTTGCCGTCGGCGTCGAGCAGCGCGCCAGTGCGCACACGCAGGAAGTCGTCGATCGGCGCGTTGCCCGGCCCGGTATCGCACGCAATCAGGGTATCGCCGTCGATGAAGGTGACGTTGGCAACGCCGCCGAGATTAAGCACCGCGACCGGCGCCGCCCGGTCGAGCCGGCGAACGAGCGCACGATGAAATACCGGCGCCAGCGGCGCGCCCTCCCCGCCCGCGGCTACGTCGGCGGCACGGAAATCGTGGACCACGGCAATACCGAGCCGGCCGGCGAGCGCCTGACCGTTGCCGATCTGCACGGTCAGCCGCTGTCTCGGCCGGTGCAGCAAAGTCTGGCCGTGGAAACCGATCACGGTGACATCGCCTGCGGCGATGCCGTTGCCGGCAAGGAATGTCTCGACCGCTTCGGCATGCGCATCGGTCACCGCCGTCTCGGCCTCGGCGACGGCACCCGGCCGGGCGGCGCGCTCGGTGATGTTCCCCGCCGCCGCGGTGGCGCTGCGCAACAGCGCGCGCTCGGCGCGCGAATAGGTCCGGTACGCCGTCGGCCCAAAACGGCTAATGTCCTCGCCGTCGGTCTCGATCAACGCGACATCGACACCGTCTTGCGATGTGCCGCTCATCAGCCCGATTGCCACGACCGGTGGCGATTTTGCTTGCGTTGACGTCGGCATTTATTGTTTGGCGTTTCCTTTGAATCGGTGCGGGTCGCCTGTTATATCAGCGGCCGCCGCCTTTGGCGCGAGAAGCCCGAGTCCCGATGAGCACCTACAAGTCCGACTTTCTCAACGTGCTGGCGAGCCGGGGATTCATCCATCAGGTCTCCGAGCCCGACGCCATGGATGCCTTGGCGCGCTCCTCGACCATCACGGCCTATATCGGCTTCGACTGCACGGCGCCTTCGCTGCATGTCGGATCCCTGTTGCCGATCATGCTGCTTTATTGGTTGCAACAGACCGGTCACCGGCCGATCGCGCTGATGGGCGGCGGCACGACACGGGTCGGCGATCCCTCCGGCAAGGATGAGAGCCGGCGACTCCTGACCGACGACGACATTGACAACAATATGAAGAGCATCCGTGCGATCTTCGGCAAATTCCTGAAGTTCGAGAATGCCGGCGGCAACGCGGTGATGGCCAACAACGCCGACTGGCTGAACACGCTCAATTACATCGATTTCCTGCGCGATGTCGGACGCCACTTCTCGATCAACCGCATGCTCGCTTTCGATTCGGTGAAATTGCGGCTCGACCGCCAGCAGGAACTCTCGTTCCTCGAATTCAATTACATGATCCTGCAGGCTTACGATTTCGTCGAGCTCTACCGGCGCTACGGCTGCGTGCTGCAAATGGGCGGCTCCGACCAGTGGGGCAACATCGTCAACGGTATCGATCTCGGCCGCCGTTTGCACAATGCACAACTGTTTGCGCTGACCTCGCCGCTGATCACCACATCGTCGGGCGCCAAGATGGGCAAGACCGCCGCCGGCGCGGTGTGGCTCAACGCCGAGCTGGTGAGCCCCTATGACTACTGGCAGTATTGGCGCAATACCGAGGATGCCGACGTCGCCCGCTTTCTGAAATTGTTCACGGTGCTCCCGCTTCCGGAGATTGAGCGGCTCGCGGCGCTCGAGGGCGCCGAAATCAACGAAGCAAAGAAAAAGCTCGCGACCGAAGCGACCGCTCTCGTGCATGGCCGCGCCGCCGCCGAGGAGGCCGCCGGCACGGCGCGCACCACATTCGAGGAAGGCGGCTTGAGCGCCACCTTGCCGACAATCGAAATTAACGGCGGTGACCTTACCAAAGGGCTCCGGGTAATCGATGCCGCGGTCAAAGCGAACTTGGTTTCGTCGATTGGCGAAGCGCGGCGACTAGTCCGTGGCGGCGGCCTCAAGGTCAACGATGAAACCGTCCATGACGAAGTTCGACTTCTCACACCAGAAAATTTGGTGGGCGGCGTGATCAAGCTCTCGCTTGGCCGCAAGCGCCACGTATTGCTTAAGCCAGTCTAGAGCTTTCGCTGCGGCATGATCGTTCGAAAAGGCCGGTATCCACCCTCGGATCAAGTCCGCGGGCAAGCTTTTTCCGGATCATGTTTTAGCGGTAATTCAGCGGCGCCGGTTCGGTCGTGCTGCTATCGCCATTGGCCGGAAATTCGAAGATTTTGCGCAAGATACCCGGCGCCAGCGCCGATATCGGATTGATCCGTAATATCGGATTGCCCGGCCGGCCGACCACTTCATAAGTGAGGCCGAACAGTCCTTCCTTATCGCCCCCCATAAACAGGCCGAGCACGGGAATCTGCCCGAGCAGATTATTGGGGCCGTAGAGCGGCACCAGGGTGCCGCGCAGGTGCACGTCGTCGTTCTTGTAGTCGACCACGCCGTCGATGGTGCCGCCGAGCACCGGCCCACGCACCACGCCGTTGCGCAACCCAACCCGCCCCGGCATACGCGCGAACTCGACTCGCATGTTGGAGAAATCGATGGCATTGGCGTTGCGGCGGTTCTGCGGGTTGTTGTTGACGGCGCGTTCAAGCTGCGTTTCATCACGCACCGCGAAATTGCGCACGCTGAGGATGCCTTGTTGCACCGGATTGTCACCCACCGGAGCATCCATCGCGATCGCCATCTGGCCGCCACTCATGCGCGAATAGACGTCGGTGAAGCGAAAGAACGCACCTGCGTCGGTGCTTTCCAGGTAGACCACCTGTCGAGCGCCGGCGCGTCCGCGCAAATCGCCGGTCAGGGTCGCATCGTGCCCGATCTTGGCCGAGAGACTGAAGCTGCGCACTTCACCGGCACGCCGTGACATCTTCAGCTCCAGCCCACGCAACGCCTCGCCATTGAAGCCGACGACCGCACCAATCCGCATGTCGAGATCGAGATCGATGGCGTGCCGCTTGTCGCCGTTATTTCCAGACGCAGCGCCGGCCGCAGTTTTGACAAATGCGCGCCCATCGTAGACCTCGCCGCGCATCACAACGCGCAAAGCGCCATCGGCCGCGCGATCTATTTTGAGGCTGGTGCGGTCGCCGTCGGAGAAGCCGTAAACCGGGAAATTTGCCGATTGAACTTCGCCGGAGCCGTCGAAGTCGATGCTGCCCTTGACGCCGCCTCCGGCGCCTTCGATCAGAAGATCGTCGATGCGAACCGATTGCGGCTTGGTCGTCAGCGTGAACGTCGCGCGCGCCGGCTTACCGGACGGCTTGGACCAGCCCGGCAACAAGCCGTCGATCTGTGCCGGCGTCAGGTCGGCTTCGACATTGAACCGGCCCTCCCGATCGGAGCTGGACGCGACGCGGCCGGCGATCCGGATCGGAACAGCGCCGCTAACGGCTTCACCCATATGGAAGCCGAGATTGTTGCGGGCAGCCTGATCGAGCAGGCCGGAAATGCGCACCTCGGCGTCGGGTTCATCGCGCATTTTGCGATATTCGAGACTAGCCGGCGCGCCGGCGATTTTGAC
>JASHSY010000073.1 GCA_030040825.1 Xanthobacteraceae bacterium | reverse complement strand
TGGAATCGTCGAGCCGGTAATGGGCGAAGTCGGCATATCCGAGAAGTTTGGCGCGCTCGGCGCGAAGCTTGACCATCTCGGCGATGATCGCGTTGTTATCGGTCGTGCCGCTATTGTCGCCGCGGCCGACGAAGGCGCGAAACACCTTCTCCCGCAGGTCACGCCGCCGGGCGAATTGCAGGAACGGTTCGGCGCTCGAGCGCGATAGCGTGACCAGGCAACCATCGAGGCCGCGCTCCTGCGCGTCCGACCGCATCGCCTCGCGTGTGAAACTGGGCAGGCCGGCGAGTTCGCTTTCCTCCGTCAGCAGCAGGGTGAACGCCTGCTCGTCAGTCAGTACGTTCTGGCTGAACGCGGTGCCGAGCTGCGCCAGCCGCTCCACGATGTGGGCTAGACGATCTTTGCCGGCGGCGTCGAGTGCGGCCCCGGCCCGGCGAAAGGTTGTGTGATAGCGCTCGAGCACGCGCTTCTGTTCAGGGTTGAGGCCAAGCGTGTCGACTTGCCGAAACAGCGCATCGATACGGCCGAACAGAGCCGCGTTGGTATGAATTCCGTTCCAGTGGCTGGCAATCCGCGGTGCCACCGCGCGCTCAGTCGCCAGCAGTGCCTCGTTGCTGTGGGCGCCGACCAGCAAATCGAACACCTGCTCGACACGCGCCAGCATCCGCCCGCTCAGTTCCAGCGCGTCGATTGTGTTGGTGAAATCCGGCGGCGCTGAGCTCCCCGCGATCGCCGCAACCTCGGCATTATGTTCAGCGAATGCCATCGCATAGGCGGGGCCGAAATGCTCAGCCTTGATCTGCCCGAAGGGCGGCACCCCGTCTGGGGTCGTCCACGATTGCAAAAGCGGATTGGCGGAGGTGGTCGGGTCAGCCATAGGGGGATATGCCGGGGTCGGGTGCATGGGTGATATATGTCATCCGACCCGCGCGACATAGTGTGAGGAGCCGGCCGGTGAGGGCGGTGCAGGCGCTGCTCGGCCACCCGCCACGGGCGGTGGTGCGGCTGCCACTGACCAAGCTCTCCACGGCCGGGATCGGCCGCATCCGCGCTGCCCCTGATCGAGGCTCGATTACTGCCGGCAAACGCTGCCCGCGACGCCGCTTGAGCCACCTTGATCCCGCCGCGCGTTTCGGAGAGAGTGCCGCCGCCATGAATAAAACCACGCCTCCCCGTTCGCGCCGGATCGTCTGGCTGAACGTGCTGACCGTCGGTAGCGCTGCAATTCTGATCAGCGCCGAAGTGTTCGGCGCGGCTTTCGCCGGCAGCTGGGCGATCGCCACTCTGCTGTCGCTCGGTGCGTTCGGCGCGCGCCTCCTCGATGGACTGTTCGTGCTGTGCGGCATCTTCGTCATGGTGCAGTTCGTGCGCGCGGCGAGCCGCATCGAGCCGTTCACGGTCGACTGACGCGACCGCACAGTCGAGTCGTCCACGACGGACGTGCCGTTTTACGCTTTCTTAAAACTAAAAAGCTTGCACGCTGCGGCTGAATGGATTATTTGCGGACTCGCCTATTTCGCACGTGCCTGTGGCCGTGTGTCGGTCGGTGGGCATCCGGACAAGAGGCCGGACAGCCGCCTAAGGAAGAAAAATTTCTTCCTTGCACCCGCGACCGGCAGCCGGAGGCGAACCGGCAATGCCCGCTCTCAACGGGCTACGCGGCTTAAAGCAACGACGGAAGGGCTTTTTTGGTTACTGCCGGCGCGAATGCCGGGGACACCGAAGAGGCTTGTCCATCTTTGCCAGCAGTGCGGAACGGGATCTCCCTCATCCGGACCAAGGCAGCAATCACGGCGATGCAAATGGCTCCGCATCCGCGGAGCGCGCATCGCAGGAGGTTCACCTCGGCGGCTGCGCCGCCAGTCGGATTAGGGAGTTAGCGGAAATGACCGCACGTATTCGCGATTTTCTCAAGAAGCGTACCGACGTCGGACCATGCCTGGTGCTCGATCTCGATGTCGTCCGCGAGAATTACCAGAACTTCGCCAAGGCTCTGCCGGACACCACGGTTTACTATGCCGTGAAGGCCAATCCGGCGCCGGAAGTGCTGAAGCTTCTGGTTGGTTTGGGCTGCAACTTCGACGTGGCATCGGTGCAGGAAACCCATGCCGTGCTGGCGGCAGGCGCTACGCCGGACCGCATTTCCTACGGCAACACCATCAAGAAAGAGAGCGAGATCGCCGCCGCTTACGCGCTCGGCGTGACGCTTTTTGCCATCGATTGCGAGGCGGAGGCCGAGAAGGTCGGGCGTGCCGCTCCGGGCAGCCGGGTGATCTGCCGGATCGTTTGCGACGGCTCGGGCGCCGAGTGGCCGCTGTCGCGCAAGTTCGGCTGCGAGCCGGTCTACGCGGCCGATATCCTGGAGTTCGCCCATAAACAGGGGCTCGTTCCGTTTGGAGTGTCCTTCCATGTCGGCTCCCAACAGCACAATGTCGAAGCTTGGGACCGTGCCCTCGCCTCGACGGCGGCGGTGTTCCGCACCTGCGCCGAGCGCGGCATCAACCTGTCGATCGTCAATCTCGGCGGTGGCTTCCCGGCCAAGTACATGCGCAAGACGCCGAAGCTTGAGTCCTACGGCAAGGCGATCTTCCGAGCGCTGCGCAAGCATTTCGGCAATCATCTGCCGAATACCTTCGTCGAGCCGGGCCGCGGCCTGGTCGGCAATGCCGGCGTGATCGAAGCCGAGGTGGTGCTGATTGCCAAACGCTCGCCCGAGGACGAGGTGCGCTGGGTTTACCTCGACATCGGCAAATTCCACGGACTCGCCGAGACCATCGGCGAATCCATTCGCTACCCGATCCGCACGACCAAGGACCGCGACGAGACCTCACCGTGCGTCATCGCCGGGCCGACTTGCGACAGCGTTGACGTGCTGTACGAGAAGACGCCGTACCCGCTGCCGGTTTCGCTCGCCATCGGCGACAAGGTGCTGATCGAGGCGGCCGGAGCCTATACCACGACCTATTCGTCGGTCGGTTTCAACGGTTATCCGCCGCTTCGGCAATACGTGATCTGACGATTGCCGCAACCAAATAAAACCCCGGGCCGCGGCCCGGGGTTTTTGTTTTTCGCAATCGCAGCCTGGCTATTTCGGCTGCATATTCGGATCGCCACCGGGCGTACCGGGCGGGTGGACGACCGGCGTGTCGCCGGTCTTGGGGGTCGGCGCCTTCATTGCCGGATCGACGTCGGGTGGACAGATCACGCCCTTGGTCTGATCGAGTTTCTCGCTGAGCGTCTGGTTGGAGCGCTCTTGCGGTGTACAGCCGGTCGAATCGGCCGCTTGCGCGACTGCCACCGGACTAACAGCCAAAAAGCCCGCAAGCACGCCTACATAACTTTGGGCGGCGAAGGTCATTGGAACGCTCTCCCTATTGCCCTGCCACAAGATAACTTCGGGAGGGCGGATAACGTTTCCTCCAGGAACCGTCCTTTGGGTCTGTCGCAGCTCGGCCGTTCCGTCCGACAGGCCTTTCCGTCCGGCAGGCCTTTGGTGTGCACGCGTAAGAGTAATGACAGCTGGCCTTGATATGTTATAATGTTACAATGCTTTCGTTTAGCCTGCTGATTTCGCAGGGAAAATACGAGGCCAAATGCATGAAGGTCCTGTTAGCCGCCAGCGTGGCCTGTCTCTGCGCGTTGGCGACCCTCACGCCAGTGCATGCAGCCGACGCCAAAATCGCGGTCGTGGCGGCGGAGAATTTTTACGGCGATGTCGCCCAGCAGATCGGCGGTGAGCAAGTTGCCGTCACCAGCATCATGAGCAGTCCGGATCAGGACCCGCATTTGTTTGAAGTCTCGCCGAGCGTCGTGCGCCAGCTCGCCGGCGCTCAAATCGTCATTTACAACGGCGCCGATTACGACCCGTGGATGGAAAAACTCCTCGCGGCGACGCCGAAGTCCGGTCGCGGCGTGATTGTTGCCGCCGAGCTTCTGCACAGAAAGCCGGGCGACAATCCGCATCTTTGGTATGACCCGGCGACCATGCCCGCGGTCGCATCCGCGCTGGCCGCGGCGTTGAGCGCGGTTGATCGGTCACACGCCGCCGATTACACGGCGCGCCTGAAGAGCTTCCTCGCCTCGCTCGCTCCCCTGAACGAAAAGATCGCCAGTATCCGCGGCAAGTATGCGGGCGTTCCGGTGACGGCGACTGAGCCCGTATTCGGCTACATGGCGGACGCGTTGAAGCTGAAGATGCGCAATGAGCGTCTGCAGCTTGCCATTATGAATGATACTGAGCCGAGCGCCCGCGACGTCGCCGCCTTCGAGCGTGACCTGAAACAGCACCGGGTCCGGGTGCTGTTCTACAACAAGCAGACGTCCAACACCCTTGTGCAGCACCTCGTCGATCTTGCCAGGGCGTCGGGCGTCTCGGTGGTCGGCGTAACCGAGACCTGCCCGCCCGGCGTCACGTATCAGGAATGGATGCAAAACCAGCTCGATGCGACCGACCGCGCATTGCCCGGACCGGCTTCATGAATGTCATCGAGCTTGACCGCGCGACCGTCAGCATCGGCGGCCGCGACGTTCTTCGCGACACCAGCTTCGCCATCAAGTCAGGCGAGTTCATCGGCGTGCTGGGACCCAACGGCGCCGGCAAGACCACGTTGATGCGCGCTGTCCTCGGCCTGATCCAGCCGCGCGCCGGGGCGATCAGGGTGTTTGGCCGCGCGCCACAGCGTGGCGATCGTAATATCGGCTATCTTCCCCAGGTTCGCACCGTGCTGCCGGACCTACGGATTCGCGGGCGTGATTTCATCGCTGGCTCCGTCCACGGCGAACGCTGGGGCCTGCCATTGTCCACGGCCGCCGACCGCGCCGCGATCGATAAGATGTTGGCGGCGGTAGGGGCAGGCGAACTCGGTGACCGGCCGTTATCGGAAATGTCCGGTGGCGAACGCCAGCGCCTGTTGTTGGCGCAGGCGCTGTTGGGCGAGCCAGACCTTCTTCTGCTCGACGAGCCGCTGATCAGCCTCGATTACCGCTATCAGGAAGCCATCATCGAACTGGTCCGGCGCTTTGCCCGCGAGCGCAATATCACGGTTTTGTTCAGCGCGCATGAGCTTAACCAACTGATCGGCGCGCTTGACCGGGTGCTCTATCTCGGTAACGGCCGCGCTGCGCTCGGGACGGTTGACGAGGTCGTCACCGCGCCGGTCCTCTCGCAGCTCTACGGCGCCGACATCAATGTGGTGCGCGCCGATGGGCAGATTTTTGTGTTGTCGCGCGGGCGCAGCGTCGAGCACGCCGATCACGCACACGACCACGGCCATCAACACGATCACGGCCACCATCATCATGCTTGAGTATGATTTCATGCGGAATGCGTTCGCCGCTGCCGGCGTGGCGGCGGTCGTTTCCGGACTGGTCGGATACTTTCTGGTGTTGCGGGGACAGACTTTTGCCGGTCATGCGCTCGGGCATATCGGTTTCGCCGGCGCGACCGGCGCGGTTTTGCTGAGCATCCCCTCGATTTGGGGTCTTGTCGGGTTCACGCTCGCCGCCGGCATCGGCATGGGATTTCTTGGCGAGCGGATCAGCGGCCGCGATGTCGCCATCGGTGTTGTGCTGTCACTGGCGCTCGGGTTTGGGCTCCTGTTTCTGCACTATTACACGGCATTTGCTACCCAGGTGACAGCGCTTTTATTCGGCAATGTGCTCGCCGTCGAGCGCTCCACCATTGCAACGCTGGCCGGCCTGGCACTGATCACGCTCGCCGGACTAGCTGCGATCATGCGGCCGCTTATTTTCGCCAGCCTGCAACCGGAATTGGCTGAAGCCAAAGGCGTACCGCTACGTTTCGTCTCCACCGCCTTCCTCGCCATTGTCGCGTTGGCCGTGTCGGAAAGCGCCCAAATTGTCGGCATCCTTCTGGTCTTTGCTCTTATGGTTGGGCCGCCGGCGACGGCGCAGCGGCTGGTGACCGGATTGTGGAGCGGCATGGCGCTGTCGGCCGTGCTGGCGCTCGCCGAGGCTTGGCTCGGCATCGTTATCGCCTATCAGACCGATTGGCCGGTGAGCTTCTGCATCGCCGCACTCAGCGCACTCGGATATTTCCTCACGCGCAACATTATTGTGCCGCGATCGAGGGGCTGAAGCCGAAAGAATGAGGTTCTCACGCCGTGCGTCAAGGCTGCGCCGCACCACCGCAGAACGGATGACAGACGCCGCGAAAAGTGGACAATAGACGCTAATAGACAGCAGAGTGCGGGGCAGCTTTTTCCGCCTTCCTCGTCAGCCGTCACTCATTCGTTGGGAGGAAACCATGAAACGCTTCGCCATCGCGCTTGCGGTCGTGCTTGCTTTCGCGCTCGCGGGACCGGCGTGGGCCGAGGGTCCGATCGTTATCAAATTCAGTCACGTGGTTTCGCCCGACGCGCCCAAGGGCAAGGCTGCGCTTCTGTTCAAGCAATTGGCCGAGAAATACACCGACGGCCGGGTCAAGGTCGAAGTCTATCCGAACTCGTCGCTTTACAAAGACAAGGAGGAGCTGGAAGCGCTACAGCTCGGCTCGGTGCAGCTATTGGCGCCGTCAATTTCGAAATTCGGCCCGCTGGGCGTCAAGGAGTTCGACATCTTCGATCTGCCGTTCCTCATGCGAGACGACGCGCATGCCCGGCAAATGATGGCGAGCCCGATGATGGCTGAACTCAACAAGAAGCTGGAAGCCAAGGGCGTTTCGCCGCTCGCTTATTGGGACAACGGCGCCCATGAATATACGTGCAACAGGCCGTTGATCCTGCCGGACGATTTCCGCGGTCTGAAAATGCGTATCCAGGGCAGCAAGGTGCAGGACGCGGTGGCCCGCGAACTCGGCGCGCTGCCGCAGATCATTGCTTTCGGCGCGCTTTATCAGGCGCTGCAAACCGGTGTCGTCGACGGCGAGGACAACGTTCCGTCCAACATCTGGACGCAAAAATTCTACGACGTCCAGAAACATCTTACTGTCTCAAACCACGCGCGGCTGACTTACGCGCTGGTGACCAATAAGACGTTCTGGAACTCGCTGCCGGGCGACGTGCGCAAAGAGCTTGATCGCGCCGTTAAGGAAACGACTGACTTCTTCAACGCAACGGCTGAAAAGGACAACGCCGACGCACTGGAGAAAATCAAGGCGTCGGGCAAAACCGAGGTGCACGTCCTGACCGAAGCCGAGAGAAAGGCCTGGATCGCCAAGCTCATGCCGGTCCATACCGAGATGCAGGCCCGCTTCGGCAAGGACTTCATCGAGCGAATCTACAAAGCATCGGGGTTCACGCCGCCAGAATCCTAAATTCGCGCGGCGGTCGCAAGTGAAGCGAAGCTTGCGAGTACCGAGGCTGCTCGACCTGCTTTTGGATCGGCTCGAAGAGTGGCTGATCGCCGCGCTGATCGGTGCAGCGACGGTCCTCACTTTCGTCGCTGTTCTCCATCGCTACGGCGCCAGCAATTCGGCTGAACTCGGCAGATGGGCGGGCACACATGGCCTGCCGCTTGTGCAGCAAGCAGCCGACTGGCTCTACTCCTTCCTTGCCCGCATCAATCTGTCTTGGGCGCCGGAACTCGCCACCTACATGTTCATATGGATGGCCAAGTTCGGCGCCGCGCTCGGCGTGCGCACCGGCATCCACGTCGGCGTCGATGTCCTGGTCAAGCGATTGAAGCCGCGGGCGCAGAAACCGGTGATCGTGTTCGCGCTGCTCTGTGGGGCGTTGTTTACCGGCATCATTGGCACGCTCGGCGCCATTTACGTGCACGATCTCGACCCGGATGAGGTCTCGCCCGAGCTCGAATGGCCAAGCTGGATCATTTACCTGTGCATCCCGCTCGGCTCATATTTGATGTGCTTTCGCTTTTTGCAGGTGGCCTGGCGCGTTCTGCGGGGCGGTGACGTGCCCCACCAGGCTCACGGCGTCGACTATGAAGCGCCACATCGGAACGGTGTCGCCGTCGGCGAGGTGGTGCGATGACCATCGTCTCGCACACGTCAAAATCGCCGGCGCCGCTGTCGCTTTCTTCCTCGATCGCGGTCGCATGCATCATTATCACGCCGATCGCGCTGGCCCTGATCTGCTTTGCCGCGCGGTTGCATATCATCGAGCTGTCGCATGTGGTGCGCGCCGAGCTTCTGTTCGCGCTGCTGCTTGCTTTGATGGCGTGCGGCATGCCGGTGTCGATCGCGCTCGGCCTGTCGGTTCTCACCTATTTGTTCATCCTGTCGGACGTCGATCCAAAGATGGTCGGGTTGAAGCTGTTCACCAGCCTCGACCGGTTCGAGATCATGGCGATCCCGTTCTTCATCCTGGCCGGCAACTTTCTCACCACCGGCGGCGTCGCCCGCCGCATGATTGATTTTGCGGCTTCGCTGATCGGGCATTGGTTCGGCGGTCTCGGGCTCGCCGGCGTGGTCGCCTGCGCGCTATTTGCCGCCATATCCGGTTCCTCGGTCGCCACCGTGGTCGGTATCGGCTCCATCATCCTGCCGGCGTTGCTGCAGAACGGCTATCCGCCGCGCTTCGGCGGTGGCGTGATCACAACGTCCGGCGCGCTCGGCATTCTGTTTCCGCCGTCGATCAACCTCGTTATTTACGCGGTTGCGACCGGCGGCATGCAGCCGCGCGGGCCCGACGGAGCCGTCGTCGATTCCGCCTCGGTCGGACAGCTTTTCATGGCCGGCGTCGTGCCCGGACTCATCCTCGCCACCATGCTCGGCGCGACGACCTGGTATCGTGCCTGGCGCAACGACTATCCGCGTATGCGTCGGGCAAGCTGGCGCGAATGCCGGCGCTCCTTCCGCGAAAGCGTTTGGGGGCTGCTACTGATCCTGCTCGTTCTCGGCGGCATCTATTCGGGCCTGTTCACGCCGACCGAAGCCGCGGCTGTCGCTGCGGTCTACGCGTTCATCATCGCGGTGTTCGTCTACAAGGGATTGAAGTTCAGCGAGGTGCCGGCCGTGCTGTTGAAGGCGGCCTCGATGAGCGCGATGATCCTCTATATCATCACTAATGCGGCGGTATTTTCCTGGCTGCTGACCTCCGAGCAAATTCCGCAGTCCATGGCCGAGTGGATGACCGCGCAAGGGTTCGGCACGGTCGGATTTCTGCTGATCACCAACATCGTGCTGCTTGCCGCCGGAAACTTCATGGACCCCGCCGCCATTGTCCTGATTATGGCGCCGATCCTGTTTCCGATGGGAGCTGCGCTTGGCGTCAACGCCGTTCACCTCGGCATTCTGATGGTTGTGAACATGGAGGTCGGCCTTTGTCATCCGCCGGTAGGCTTGAACCTGTATGTCGCGTCTGGCATCACCGGCATGGGCATCGCCGAACTCACCGTCGCCGTACTGCCGTGGCTCGCCACCATGCTGGTCTTCCTGATTATGGTGACTTACATCCCGGCCCTGTCGCTGTGGCTGCCGCATCTGCTAGGGCTGCTTTGAAGAGGATGTCCGAGCGGCATTCGTGGCGGCCGAAACCGTCATTCGCCGATGGCGCATTGTGGGTCCAACGGCGACCCTTATCTGTCGGGCAGAGCGCATAAGGAGCGACGGCGATGGCAGTACACGCGCTTTTGCGGCGGCTCGGTCTCGAGCACCCGGTTTTTCTTGCCCCGATGGCTGGGAGCGGCGGTACGCCCGAGCTTGCCGCCGCGGTGTCGAATGCCGGCGGGCTTGGCGCATGGGGTGGCGCCTATGCGAAGCCGGACGATTTAGCCGCCGCGATCCGGAAAATTCGTCAGCTGACCGCGCGGCCGTTCAACATCAACCTGTTCGCCGGCGGCTACGCAACGGATCACCGGATCGATCCGCAGCCGATGCTGGAGATCGTTGCAGAGGCGCACACCGAACTTGGCCTGCCGCCGCCCAGTCTGCCGCCGCTGGCGGAAAATCCGTTCGCCGCGCAGCTTGAAGTCGTGTTGGAAGAGCGGCCGCCGGTTTTCAGCTTTACCTTTGGCGTCCCGTCGCCTGCGCAGATGGCTGCGCTGAAGCAGCGCGATATTGCCGTGATCGGCACGGCGACGACGGCGGAAGAAGCGCGCATTCTCGCGCAATTGGGCGTCGACGCGATCGTCGCCCAGGGCGCCGAAGCAGGCGCCCATCGCGGCACATTTGCCGGCTCGTTCGAGGATTCGATGGTGCCGCTCTCGCGCCTCATACGCGATATTCGCGCAGCCGTGACGCTGCCGGTGATCGCATCCGGCGGCATCATGGACGCGCGCGACGTTGCCCGGTCCCTCAATGAGGGTGCAGCGGCAGTGCAGCTCGGAACGGCGTTCCTGGTGTGCCCGGAATCCGGCGCTCCACCGGTTCACAAGCAGGCGCTGCTCGCGGCCAAAGAGGATACCACGGTGATCACGCGTGCCTTCTCGGGCCGGCCGGCGCGTGGTCTGAGCAACCGGTTCATCGCCATGGTGGCCGGCAAGGAGCACGCGCTCCTGCCGTTCCGGCAACAAAACGATCTCACGCGCCCGATGCGTAACGCTGCCGGACAAAAAGGCGTTGCCGATTTTATCTCGCTGTGGGCCGGGCAGGGAGTGGCGCGCTCGCGAGCAATGCCCGCGGCCGCGCTGGTCGCCGCTTTGCTGGAAGATGCCGCGGTCCGCTCGTAGAAACGCTGTGAGCGCAGCAGTTCCTTCGTCTCGCGACATCGTGGCCGACCTTTGGCGGATCGCCGGGGGCGAAGCGTCCGCGCTCGATCACCTGAAGCTCACCGGTACGGAGCCCGCCCTGCCATCGTCCTTCCGCGTCGGCGCGGCGGCGCAAGCGAGCATCGCAGCCGCCGGTCTCGCCGCCGCCGAGCTGCGGCATCGGGCCGGCGCGGCCCGGCAGGCGGTCAGCGTGGACATGCGGCACGCGGCGATCGAGTTTCGCAGTGAGCATTACCTGACCATCGACGGGAAGGCGCCGGCAACGATGTTCGATCCGCTGTTCGCCGCCTACCGGACCGGCGACGGCCGTTTCGTGCGGCTGCACATGAATTTTCCGCACCATCGGGAAAACGTGCTCAAGTTTCTCGGCTGCCCGCCGACGCGCGTGGCGATCGAACGGGCGCTGAGCAAGTGGGAAGCCGTTGCCTTCGAGACTGAGGCTTACCAACGCGGCTGCGTTGTTGCCGCCATGCGCTCGCGAGCGGAATGGGCGGCGCATCCACAGGCGGCCGCCGTCGCGCGCCTGCCTCCCGTGCAGATCGAAAAGATCGGCGACGCACCGCCGCGCCCGCTGCCGTTGGGCGGGCGGCCGCTGTCCGGGCTACGCGTGCTTGATTTGACGCGCGTCATCGCCGGTCCGGTCGCCGGCCGCACGCTCGCTGCGCACGGCGCCGATGTGATGCGGATTTCCGCGCCGGATCTGCCTTTTATCGACTGGCTGGTGAAGGATACCGGACGCGGCAAGCTTTCGGCTTACGCCGATATCGCGACGCCAGACGGCAAGGGCGCTTTGGCGCGGCTGGTAAATGCTGCCGACATTTTCTTGCAAGCGTTTCGGCCGGGCGCGCTCAACGCGCGCGGGTTTGGATTTGCTGACGTGGCGGTGTTGCGTCCCGGCATCGTCTACGGCTCGCTGTCCGCCTATGGCGATACCGGGCCGTGGGCGTCGCGTCGCGGTTTCGATTCGCTGGTGCAGACCGCCACCGGCTTCAACCATGCCGAGGCGCAAGCCGCCGGGATCGAAGGCCCGAAAGAGCTGCCGTGCCAGGCGCTCGATCACGCCTCCGGCTATCTGCTGGCGTTCGGCACCCTGATGGCCCGTATCCGGCAGGCAACTGAAGGCGGCTCTTGGCTGGTGCGCGTCTCGCTGGCGGCGACGGGGCGCTGGCTGTGGAATTTGGGTCGGGCAGATAATGGCGTTTCCGCCCAGATTCCCTCGTGCGCCGCCGTGGACGACTTGCTGGAGGAGAGTCCATCGCCGTTCGGCACAATGCGGGCCGTGCGCCACGCCGCGCAACTCTCCGACACGCCGGCTGCGTGGAGGCGGCCGGCGGTGCCGCTCGGCACGCACCCGCCGGCTTGGCCGTCAATTCCCGAAGTCGTCCGGTGTTAGCTCGATTGGCGTGCCATGCGGTGTTCGCGCGCAAGCGCGCTGCCAGGCATCGCGTGTGCGGGCCAGCGTCTGCTTATCGGTAAGGCCCTTGGCGGCAACCAACCGTTCGAGCGCCGCCAGCCAGTGGCGATAATAGGTCTCTCCCGTATCGGGATCGCCGGCGGCTTGCGCCCTTTTTATTTCTTCTCCGAGCGCCGTGGCCCACTCCTGGCGGGTGAAAACCCCGCGGTCTTGGAGCGACACCGCCAGCGCAAACGCCTGCGCTTCCCACGGTTCGCGGAATGTCGGGCCATCCTTCACAATTGTGCCGGTTCCAGATACGGTTCGAACGCTTCGATCGAAACCCTGAGCGTCGGATCGGAGTTTTCGCCCCATAGCTCGCGGCCTTCGAACAGCACGGTGTAAAGCCATTGCGGGTTCTCGCCCGCGCCGATTGTGACCGAGTCGGGAAACACGTGGCAGCCGCGGATCGCCTCGATTGTGCCGGTATGGCCGCGCGCATACCGCGGCAGGCGCGTGTGCGTCGCCGGATGAATGTTCTTGGTGCGCACGCGCTCGCCGACCGCAAACCGTGCCGGTGCCGATGGCGTGCGGAAAAATGAACCGCGCGTCAGCGTGCGCGGAACGTCGGCGACGGTAAGCTTGCGTTTCATCGGCGCGCCCGGGCGCGTGGCATGTCCGGCGGCAATCTCATCGGCGCCGGCAAGCCCGCGCGCTATGACCATGTTCTCCAGCCGTCGCGCCCATTTTCCGTAATACGAACTGGTAAGATAAACTCCCGGCGGCAGCATCTCGATGCCGGCGCGGCCTTCGTCAATGGTCCAGGCGCCAATCGCACCCATGGCGCGATTGAGTGCAAGGCAGCGCGCTTCCCACTCGGCATGGAAGACCGGCTCGTTCGTTTCCGGCTCGACGTTGCCGAAGCCGTGCATGCCGCCCATGTCGTGGATCGTATCCATCACGCGACCTCGTTGGCTTGTTTCGGGAAGCCCGTGCCGACCATGCAATCGCGCGTAACCAGCGTGCCGAGCCTGTCTTCGTTCCAGCCGTCGGTTCCGGCCGGGCGCATCGGTAGCACCATGAAGCGGGTCTCCGCGGTCGAATCCCAGACCCGGATTTGCGTGTCGGGCGCCAGCGTCAGGCCGAAATCGGCAAGTACGCCGCGCGGGTCGTTGACCGCGCGCGAACGATAGGGCGCCGATTTGTACCAGACCGGCGGCAGGCCCAGTACTTCCCACGGATAACAGGAGCACAACGTGCATACGATCATATTGTGGAGCGTCGGCGTGTTCTCGACCGCGATCAGGTGATCGCCGACGCGGTTGATCAGCCCAAGCGACTGCACCGCCTTGGTCGCATCCTCGATCAGCGCACGCTTGAATGCCGGATCGGTCCAAGCCTTGGCGACAACGCGGGCGCCGTTATGCGGCCCGATCCGGGTCTCGTAGGCTTCGATCATCAGATCGAGCGCAGCCGGATCGACATAGCCTTTTTCGGCCAGCACGGTTTCCAGCGCCCGCACGCGCAGCTGCATTTCCGACAGTTCCGAGCCGTGCTCTTCGTGGTGATGGCCGTGATCGTGATCGTCGTCCGTCATCCGTGCCTCGTCATTCGCCGCCGCGCCGATTGGCATTATAGTGCCGCAGAGGGCGCCGACGCACCACCCCGAAGGGCCGCCGAAGGCCGATGACCATGTCTTTTGCGCGCATCGCCGACGGGATCGACCGCATCAATGCGGCTGCCGGACGGCTGGCGTCGTGCTGCTGCCTGTTCGTTATTGCCGTTGAATTTGCCGTCGTGGTGATGCGTTACGTGTTCGGCGCAGGATCGATCGCAGCGCAGGAGTCGGTTCTATACGCGGCATCGGCTTTGTTCATGCTCGCCGCGGCCTGGACGCTGCAAATCGACGGGCACGTTCGCATCGATATCTTCTATCAAACGGCGTCGCCGCGCGCCCGGGCGATTATCGAGCTGGTCGGATCGCTCGTATTCCTGTTGCCGTTCGCCTTTGTTCTGGCCCTGGTGTCGCTACCCTACGTCGAACATTCGTGGGCGATTCTCGAGCGCTCGCGCGAGGCAAGCGGCTTGCCTTTCACTTATCTCCTGAAAACGCTCATTCCCTTGTTCGCCGTTCTTCTCGGCTTGCAAGGCATCGCCAAAATCATTCGCGCGGTGCTCGTGCTGATCGGGCCGCCGGTGCAAGCGCGTCGTTGAGTCATGGGCGGGACGCTTGCCGTCGTGATGGTATGCGCCGTCTGCGCGGCTTTGTTCACCGGCTATCCGGTCGCGCTGACGCTCGCCGGCGTTTCGCTTGCCTTCGCCGCGCTCGGCGCTGCAACCGGGGCAATCGACCTGAGTCTCCTCGGCGCGTTACCGCAGCGCATCTTCGGCATCATGAACAACGACGTTCTGCTGGCGATCCCGCCGTTTATCTTCATGGGGGTGATGATGGAGCGCTCCCGCATCGCCGAACAATTGCTGGAGACAATGGGCCGCCTGTTCGGCGCGGCGCCGGGCGGCCTCGGTATTGCGGTAACGCTGGTGGGCGTGTTGCTGGCGGCAGCCAAAGGGATTGTCGGCGCCACCACGGTGACGATGGGACTGATCGTGCTGCCAACGATGCTGCGGCATGGCTACGACAAGGCGCTTGCGGCCGGCACCGTCGCCGCGACGGCGACGCTTGCGCAAATCTTCCCGCCGGCGACCGTCCTGATTCTGCTCGGCGATCAGCTCAGCAACGCGTATCAAGTTGCCCAATTGGCACAGGGAAATTTTGCTCCGCAGACCGTTTCGGTGGCGGATTTGTTTGCCGGCGCCATCGTCCCGGGCTTGCTGCTGGTCTTGCTCTATCTGCTCTACCTGATTGGGGTAGCGATCTTCGCGCCGGAAAAGTCGCCGCCGCTGAAGCCAGACCCGGATGCGCCGCGTGGTTCCGCTCCGTGGCGCCGGTTCGCCGAGGCTTTGCTCGCGCCGCTAGCGCTCATCTTCGTTGTGCTTGGCTCGATCCTCGGCGGAGTGGCGACGCCGACGGAAGCCGCTTCGGTCGGGGCGGTCGGCTCTGTTCTGTTGGCCGCGCGCAAAGCCGGCGTCGCCGGTCTTCTGCTCCCGGTTGCAGCACGCACCGCGCAAATCACCAGCATGATCTTTTTGATCCTGATCGGTGCGACTTTGTTCAGCCTGGTCTTTCGCGGTCTTGGCGGCGACGTTCTGGTGGAACATGTACTCACCACCATGCCCGGCGGTACGGGTGGTGCGATCCTGACGGTGATGGCCGCGCTTTTCGCGCTTGGCTTTGTGATGGACGCTTTCGAGATCATCTTTGTCGTGGTGCCGATTGTCGCGCCGATTTTGCTCAAAATGCCGGGTATCAATCCGATCTGGCTTGGCGTCATGATGGCGGTCAACCTGCAGACCTCGTACATGCATCCGCCGCTTGGGCCGACGCTGTTTTATCTGCGCAGCGTGGCGCCGCCCGAGGTCGCGACGCGGGACATTTATCTTGGCATTATCCCGTTCGTATTGATCCAGCTCGGGATGCTGGTCGCGCTATGGTTTCTGCCTGGCTTGGCGACTGCATTGCCGCTGCGGCTTTACGGCGGATGACAGCAGCCGGGCGCGCGTTTTCCTATCTCACATTTTCCGTGCTGGCGAGCGTGCTGTAGGCGACACCATACCCGCCCGAAAGGCTTTGGAAGTCGGGCGCGGCTTGACGGAAGGCGATCACGCCAACCAAGCCGATTGCAGCGTAAAGCGTCACCCCAAGCCACAGGGTCAGTACGAAAGGCTTTTCCATTGTTGGCGCCCGCGTCGGATGGTGGGAACAGCGGATACTGAACGCGCTCGCGACACGAAGGTTCCTGATCCGCGGTCTTGCCGCTTGCCGAGGCGCGGCGGAATGGACACAACTGTCGGAAACGATATCGGCAGGGAGGGCGTATGACCGCCGCACAGATCTTCGATCTTACCCATAAGGTGGCGCTGGTGACCGGCGCCTCAAGCGGGCTTGGCGCGCGTTTTGCCGAGGTTCTGGCCGAGAATGGCGCCGCGGTCGCGCTGGTGGCCCGCCGCGCCGACCGTCTCGCCGCGCTCAAGGCGCAAATCGAGAAGTCCGGCGGGCGGGCGCTCGCGATCGAGGCCGACGTCTGTGACCGGACGGCTATGCGCCGGGCTTTTGACGCCGCCGAACAAGCTTTCGGCACGGTGACGATTCTGATCAACAACGCGGGTGTTGTGCAATCCGGCCGCGCTGTCGAGTTAGCCGAGGAAGATTGGCAACGTGTGCTCGCAACCAATCTCGATGCGGTATTTTTCTGGGCGCAGGAGGCGGCCCGGCGCATGCTTGCCGGCGGCAAGGGTGGCAGCATCGTCAACATCGCCTCCGTCCTCGGCATCACGCCGGATAACGGGGTGGTGAGCTATGCCGCGGCCAAGGCCGGCGTCATCCAGGTCACCAAGGCGCTGGCCATCGAGCTTGCGTTCAAAGGCATCCGCGTCAATGCCATCGCGCCCGGGTGGATCGTCACCGAGATGAACCGCGACTATCTGGCGAGCGAGCGCGGCGCCGCGATGAAGAAGAAAATTCCGATGGGCCGCTTCGGCGAGACCCGCGATCTCGACGGTCCATTGTTGCTGCTTGCATCCGATGCCGGAAGCTACATGACCGGCGCCACGATTGTCGCCGATGGCGGCCAGGTGGCGGCGTTGCGCATTTGAGGGGGCTCGGCCGTGGTCACGGTATCCCGCCGCCGGAGCCGGTCGGCAGAATTCGGATCGTGGCTCGGCAAATAGACGCTCGGATGCTGCGCACACAAGGCGCGGATATCGGCCAGCGTCCGGCGGGCCACGTTTTCGTCGGGGCTGATGCCGTCGACCGCGCCGGCCAGCATGGTGGAATCCAAATAAGACGCGTCGCCGGCAAGCACGATCTGTGCATCGCCGTCGCGGACGACGACCGACAAATGGTTTGGCGTGTGCCCAGGCGTCGGGATCGCAATCACATCGCCTGCTCCGGTAAGACGAGCGCTGTGGGAAAACCGACCGTAGGGCACAGGCTGCCATGCGATCGGCTCCGGATCGAACCACTGCGGCCATCGTTTCGGTAGGTAGCCGAGCAGGGCGCCTTTGATGCCCGCAGTACGGGCGGTCTCGTTCCCATCGGCAAGGACGCGGCTATGCGGGAAGTGGGCGAGGCCGCCGTCATGATCGACGTGCAGATGCGTCAGCACCACGGTTCTAACGTCACGTGGACCAATGCCTAACTTCTTCAATTGCGGGCCGGCCTCCTGCTCGGGCTCGATATCGAAGCGAACGGCGAGCTGAAAATAGGGATGCCAACGTGGCGGCGATTTCAAGTGAGCGGCCGCGCCGGTGTCGACCACGATCACGCCCTCGGGATGCTCAATCGCCCAGGCGAAAGTGGGCGACCAATCCGCCCATTGGCGCGATAGGACCGGCTGAAGCTGCCGCCACAAGCCGCGGCCGCGGCCACTGATCTGCGCCCGCTTGACCAAAACGCGGCCGGTCTGGATGGCATGGATGCGCATGGTTGCTCCTTCCGGTCGATTGGTTCAGCGACGTCCGATGCGGCCAAGATGGGTATCGCCGAAGCGCGTCGGATATTTCAAGCCGTAGCCAAGCGCCCGGTCAATGCCGATATGGGCGATCCAAATCAGCCCGCCGGTGGCAACCATGTGCAGGCCACCGACAAATCCCGCGAGCGTCAGCGCAAGCGCGAGCGCCTCTGAGTGGGCAAGGTTGTAGGCGAGTGCGCCGAGACGCGGCCCGGCGAAATACGCGAGCATCGACACATCCGGCGCCAGGAAGAGAAGCACAAATATCGGCCAGGAAAATCCGTTGCAGGCATAGACTGCCGTTGCGGCGGCGAACGCGGCGAAAGCTTCGAGCCGTAGCGCGCTACGCACGCCACCGTAGACAAACCCTTGCTCGGTGCCGGGCATTGGCAGCAGTTTCCGTGGTTGTTTAACCGATTGGGTCGGCGTAAGCATGGCGGCGGCTCCTGCCCCATTAGATAGTGCCGGCCTGCAATCAACGAAATTGCATATTATTCTAGAACAGTTATACAATTACGCATGATTAAGCGGTCCCCCCATTGGGACGAATTGCGAACCTTCGTCGAAGTTACGCGTGATGGCAGCCTCTCCGGCGCGGCGCGCCGTCTCGGTCTCACGCAACCGACGGTCGGACGCCATATCGATGCGCTGGAACACGCGCTTGGCCTTACGCTGTTCACGCGTTCGCCGCGTGGACTAACGCCGACGCCTGCTGCGGGCGCGCTCGGGCCGCACGTCGAAGCCATGGCGGCGGCGGCTACTGCGCTGGCGCGCACGGCGTCAGGCGAGGCGACGGCCGAGCGTGGCACGGTGCGGGTCACCGCGAGCGAAGTAATCGGCTGCGAGGTCCTGCCGCCCATACTTGCCGCATTTCGCGCGATGCATCCGGCTATTGCAATTGAGCTTGCGCTTACCAATCGCAACGAGGACTTGGCCCGCCGCGAAGCCGACATCGCCGTGCGCATGGTGCGGCCGACGCAAAGCGGATTGACCGCGCGCCGCATCGGCACCTCGCGCATCCGCCTTTATGCCCATCGCGACTATCTCGCCCGCTTCGGCGAGCCGCGTTCGCTCGCCGACCTGCCGAGCCACTGCGTCATCGGCTTTGACCGCGACAACCGTGCCTTTCGCGCGGCGGGCGAGATTGGCCGGCGCTTGTCGCGCGAAGATTTCGGCTTTCGCTGCGACAGCGATCTCGCGCAGCTTGCAGCATTACGCGCCGGAATGGGCGTCGGCGGCTGTCAGGAAAATATTGCGCGCCGGACGCCCGAACTCGTGACCGTGCTGCCGAACGTTCTGCAATACGCGCTCGAAGTGTGGCTCGCGATGC
>JASHSY010000072.1 GCA_030040825.1 Xanthobacteraceae bacterium | reverse complement strand
CGCCCATTGCCGTGCGCTTTCCTTCTATTTGCTGCTCAACGGTCACGGCGCTTTTGGTCCGTGCCCGATGAACCAATCGGCGATTTGCCCGCCGGTCATGAACTTCACGCCGGTCTTGCCGCCGATGACCTCCAGGGCCCGGCGGAGATATTTCAGCCGGTGCGGCACACCCATGATGTAGGGGTGCACGGAGAGTGCCATGACGCGCGCCGAATTGGCAGAATCGGCGTAAAGCTGTTCGAATTGGTCGATCGCGCGATCGTAATATTCGGAAGCCGCATGATGCTGGATCAGCATCATGGCAACATCGTTGCATTCCTGGGTGTATGGGACATTGAGCAGCGGCTTGCCGCGGGTCTTCAGCCAGACCGGCTGATCGTCGAGCACCCAGTCGGCGACGTAGTCGTAGCCCTCCTCGACCAACACATCGGGCGTTTCCCACGTCTCGGTTAGACCGGGGCCGAGCCAGCCGCGCGGCGGCACACCGGTCGCCTGCTGGATGGCCTCACGGGTTCTGCGGATATCGGCCCGCTCGTTCTTCACGCGCTGCATGTTGCGCTGGGTGAAACCGTGGCCGATGAACTCCCACTCGCGCTCGACCGCCGCGCGCACAATCGGCGGGTAAGCAGCTAGCGCCGAGCCGTTGATCGCCAGCACCGCTGGAATCGCCAATTCGTCAAACAGCGCGACGAACCGCCAGAAGCCCACCCGGTTTCCATATTCGTGCCACGCCCAATTCGGCACGTCCGGCATCGGCGAGCCGCCGGCCGGCGGCGTGAGCACGGTACGTGGCATCGGTTCGGTCGGATCCCATTCCTCGATGTTGACGATCACCCAGACCGCAAGACGCGCGCCGTCCGGCAGCTTGAGCGGCGGCCGTTCGTTGATCGCTGAATAAGCGATCCGGTCGGACGGTAGCATGCGCCGTCGCGGCGATTTCAACGTTGCGGATTTCTTCGGCGACCGGGTCATTGCGGCATTATGCCTGTTGGGCGGCCAATTTCTCCACGGCCGAAGGATAGAGCGCGGCCACGGCACCGATCACAGTAAGTCCGGCGCTACAAAGAACCGGCAGCACGAACACGGTCCACGACTTGCCGGTCATATCCCAGATAGCGCCGCAGAGTGTCGGAATAACGATGGCGCAGGTGTAGGTGATGGTGAGCATACCCGCGGCCGTGCGCGACACGTCGGCCGGCGCGGCCAGCACCGGCGGCAGCGCGAGGATCGCCGTCATCGTGATCGAGGTTGAGATACCGACGAGGGCAGCGCACGCGATGATGCCAAGTGGCGATGAAACGACAATAAACCCGAGGAACGCGGCCAGCATGGCAGGCCCAAACAGCAGAAACGGCCAGGCGCGGCGTTGCAGCCGGCCCGCCATCACGATCAGCACAAACAATCCGACAATCTGCGCGCCGTTGAGCGCACTCAACGCCGGTCCAAAGAGGTTAGCCTGACTGCGGCTCGCCAGATAATCGCCGAGAAACGCATTGGCGGCGAAAAACGGCGCGCTGTTGGTGCCGAAACCAAAGCCGAGCAGCCAGACCAGGGGATCTTTCCAGTCCGGCCACCATAATCCGCCGCGCGCGCCCGTGATGACGGCGATCGCCTGGTCCTGGCGTTTCGGGCCGAACAGAAGAAAGACCAGCGCGATGGCAACGGCTGGTACTGCCCACAGCACAAGATCGAGCCGCCACGATCCGCCCGCAAGCGGTAGAACAAACGGAAGCGTCACAGCCGGCGGGATGGTGGCGCCGATCACCATGCCGCTCGAATAAGCGATCGTGCCGGCTGCAATGCGCGCCGGCATCCACTCGCGCACCAGCATCGGCATGGCTGGCTGCATAACCGCGATGCCTAAGCCGGTGACGATTGCGGCGGCATAGAGCGTCCCGACATCGACCGCGGCGCCGCGCGCCGCGCCGGCCAATGCCGCCGCCGTCACGCCGAGTACAACGGCCAGATTGCTGCCGATCCGGGCAATGAGCAGCGATCCTGGAACGGCGGCAACGGCGAACACCGCCAATGGCAGCCCGATCAGGAGGCCGATCTGCGTCTCCGACATGTGCAGCTGTTCATGGATAAGCGGGATCACCGGCGGTACCGCAAGCAGCGTCAGCCGCATGGCAATGCCGGCGAGAAAGAGCAGACAAAGAAGCTTGGCGAAGCCGCCGGCCAAGGAACCGTCCCGGCCGCTGTCAATTGCCATGAATAAAGCCCGGCGAATGCCGCTAACGTGCATGAGCGGCTCACTCCGCACAAGCAGCAGAGCGACGCGGTTTTGCCCGCTGTGCCATGAGTTTCGCCGTGTTGCACCGCAACGCGCGGTATGTTAGCGATGCCGCGATTTTCGCGGGGCCGCGGGGGCATTCCCGCCGCCTCCAATAGTCCGAGTCCCGCCTGAATCCCAAAGGCCTGCACCGATTTTTCGCGCGGTTGCCGGCCTTGCGGAAAAATCCAAAAGAAAACGCACGCGCTGGAAAGCACGCTGGCTTAGGGCATATACGTGGCAGGCGACGAACCCTTGGTATCCGGCATGGCCGGCCGTTACGCGACAGCGCTGTTCGAGCTGGCGCACGAGTCAAACGCCGTCGATGCGGTAAAAACGGACTTGGAGCGCTTCGATACGCTGGTCGCCGAAAATCCTGACCTCAATCGGCTGGTCCGTAGTCCGGTGTTTTCCACCGCCGAGCAGTTGGATGCAGTTTCGGCCGTGCTGGCCCGCGCCGGCATCGGCGGGCTTGCGGCGCAGTTCCTCAAGCTCGTGACCACCAACCGCCGGCTGTTCGCAGCACGCGATATGATCCGCGGCTACCGTGAACTGGTCGCCAAGCACAAAGGCGAAGCAACCGCCGAAATTACCGTCGCCGAGCAACTCAAAGACGAACACGTTACCGCGCTCAAAGGCGCGCTCAAGACGATCAGCGGCAAGGACGTTGCGCTCAATATCAAGGTCGACCCCACGATCATCGGCGGACTTGTGGTCAAGCTCGGCAGCCGCATGGTCGATACGTCTCTCCGTACCAAACTCAATGCCATCAGGCATGCGATGAAAGAGGCCCGCTAATGGATATCCGCGCCGCGGAAATTTCGGCCATCCTGAAAGAGCAGATCAAGAACTTCGGCCAGGAAGCCGAGGTATCGGAAGTCGGCCAGGTGCTTTCGGTTGGCGACGGCATTGCCCGAGTCTACGGCCTCGACAACGTGCAGGCCGGCGAGATGGTCGAGTTCGAGAGCGGCGTCAAAGGCATGGCGCTCAACCTCGAAACCGATAACGTCGGCATCGTGATCTTCGGCTCCGACCGCGAGATCAGAGAAGGCCAGACCGTCAAGCGCACCCGCGCCATCGTCGAAGTGCCGGTCGGCAAAGCTCTGCTCGGCCGCGTCGTCGACGCACTCGGCGAGCCGATCGACGGTAAAGGACCGATCAAGGCGGAAGCGAAGGCACGCGTCGACGTGAAAGCTCCCGGCATCATTCCGCGCAAATCGGTGCACGAGCCGATGGCCACCGGATTGAAAGCGATCGATGCGCTGATCCCGATCGGCCGCGGCCAGCGCGAACTCATCATCGGCGATCGCCAGACCGGCAAGACCGCCATCGCACTCGACACCATCCTCAACCAGAAGCCGCTGAACGCGTCCGGCGACGAAAAGATCAAGCTCTATTGCGTTTACGTCGCGGTCGGCCAGAAGCGCTCGACGGTGGCGCAATTCGTCAAGGTTTTGGAGGAGCAAGGCGCGCTCGATTATTCGATCGTGATCGCCGCCACGGCTTCCGACCCCGCTCCGATGCAGTTCCTGGCCCCGTTCTCCGGTTGCGCCATGGGTGAATACTTCCGCGACAACGGCATGCACGCGGTGATTATCTATGACGATCTGTCCAAGCAGGCCGTCTCCTACCGGCAGATGTCGCTCCTGTTGCGCCGCCCGCCCGGCCGCGAGGCTTATCCGGGTGACGTGTTCTATCTCCACTCGCGCCTGCTCGAACGCGCCGCCAAGATGAACGACGAACACAAGGCCGGGTCGCTGACCGCGCTGCCGGTGATCGAGACGCAGGCGAACGATGTCTCGGCCTACATCCCGACCAACGTCATCTCCATCACCGACGGGCAGATCTTCCTCGAGACCGATTTGTTCTATCAAGGTATCCGCCCGGCGGTGAATGTCGGCCTCTCGGTGTCGCGCGTCGGTTCCGCAGCGCAGACCAAGGCGATGAAAAAGGTCGCCGGCCGCATCAAGGGCGAGCTGGCGCAATATCGCGAAATGGCGGC
>JASHSY010000071.1 GCA_030040825.1 Xanthobacteraceae bacterium | reverse complement strand
CCGTACAATGTACTGTTCCTTTGCACTGGAAATTCCGCACGATCGATCCTGGCGGAAGCGATCTTGAACAAGCTCGGCGCCGGGAAATTCCACGCATTCAGCGCGGGCAGCCAGCCGAAAGGACAGGTTCATCCTGAGGCGCTGCGTTTGCTGTACAGCCTCGGCTACGAAACATCCGGCTGTCGTTCAAAGTCGTGGGATGAGTTTGCTCGTCGCGGCGCGCCGGAATTCGATTTTGTCTTCACCGTCTGCGACAACGCCGCCGCCGAAGCTTGCCCGCTGTGGCCGGGTCAGCCGATGACCGCGCATTGGGGGATTCCCGATCCGGCGGCGGCCAAAGGAACGGCGGCAGAAATCGCACTCGCCTTCAAAGATGCCTACCGTATGCTCCATCAGCGCATTGGAATTTTCACCTCGCTCCCGTTGCGTTCGCTCGATCACCTGACGCTGCAACGCAAATTGAAAGACATCGGCCGGCTGCAAGGGGCCACGGCGAAGGCGGCCGAAGCAACCTGATGACGACGCTGGCGAGGCGGCTTGCTGCCGAAGGCATCGGCACCGCGTTTTTGCTCGCCGCCGTCGTCGGCTCCGGCATCATGGCGGAGCGGCTCGCGGGCGGCAACGGTGCGCTGGCGCTCCTCTGCAACACGCTGCCGACCGGGGCGATTCTTGCTGTACTGATCCTCATCTTCGGGCCCCTCTCCGGCGCCCACTTCAATCCGGCGGTGAGCGTCGCGTTCGCGCTGCGCCGCGAGCTGCCTTGGCGCAACGCCGCCCCTTACATTGCCGCGCAAATCGTCGGCGCGCTGGTCGGCGTCTGGATCGCGCATCTGATGTTCGAGCTGCCGCTCTGGCAAGTGTCGCTGCACGGCCGCACCGGAGCCGGCCAATGGCTGGCGGAATTCATCGCGACGTTCGGATTGTTGCTGACCATCCTCGGATGCGTTGCCTGCGCATCCGCGGCGGTGCCTTACGCCGTCGGCCTCTACATTATCGCCGCCTACTGGTTCACCGCCTCGACATCGTTCGCCAATCCTGCCGTCACGATTGCCCGCTCGCTATCAAATACCTTCGCCGGTATTGCGCCAGCGCATGTTGCCGCATTTATCGCGGCGCAATTCGCCGGTATGCTTGCGGCCACCTTGCTCGGGAGTTGGTTGTGGCCTTATCGAACGACAAAATGAATACGTTCGGTCCGGTCGTTCGCGCCGACGGCGCGGTCGCAATCTTCGGCGGCCCTTACAGCAATCTCGAAGCCACGCAAGCCTTCTTCGCGGAAATGGCGCGGCTCGGCATTGCGTCCGAGCGCATCATCTGCACCGGCGACGTGGTCGCCTATTGCGCCGATGCCGCGGCGACGACGGCGCTGGTGCGGGCATCGGGCTGTCACGTCGTCATGGGCAATGTCGAGGAGAATCTGGCGGCCGGCGCCGCCGATTGCGGCTGCGGTTTCGAGGAAGGCAGCACCTGCGACCGCTTGTCGATGGCGTGGTTTGCGCACGCGACGGCGCAAGTGTCCGCCGACGATCGGGCGTGGATGAGGGCCTTGCCGCGGAGCATCGTGCTGGAAATTGCCGATCATCGTTTTGCCGTCGTGCATGGCGGCGTGGATTCGATCAACCGGACGATCTACGCGTCGACCGATGCGGCAATCAAAGAAATCGAAATCGCCAACACAGGAATGGACGGGGTGATCGGCGGCCATTGCGGCTTGCCATTCACCCAACATGTCGGCACCGCGCTTTGGCACAATTCCGGCGCGCTTGGCATGCCGGCGAACGATGGCACGCCGCGGGTCTGGTTCAGCATTTTCCGCCGCGAGAAAGACGGGCTCACGATCGAACATCGCGCGCTGCACTACGACCATGCGACCGCGGCAGCCAAGATGCGCCGTGCCGGATTGCCGGAGGAATACGCAGCGGCGCTCGGCAGCGGAATTTGGGCCAGCGCCGATACCCTTCCCGCGGCGGAACGCAACGCGGGTGGCATACCCTTGCGGGAAAGCCAGATGTTGCTCACGCGGGCGTCTCCGGAAGGCAACCCTTTACAGCCGGTTTGGCCGGCGCCCGCGGCCTGACCTCATCCGCCCTGAGAGCTTTTTCGCCCTATGATCGTGATGATCGTGGGCCGGCGCCGCCCGGAACGCCTAACATTTTGAACGGAAAGCAATAAATCTGAATTGCGGGGTTAACCATATTGCTATGCCGGCCGCAATCGGGGCTCTGGAAAACCCGTTAACTGCTTGGCCCTGGCTATCTTTTGCCGCATTGGAGAGTTAACCCTTACCGCGTCGGGGGTGGGGTGACTCAAGTTCGCGTTAACCCTTCCCACAATACAGATTGAGTTCGGTGGTCCGCGTCGGGGTTCCGCTGCGAGCGCCGTACGACATGTCAACGTGGGGACGCCGGTGCTCGTGGGTGGGGCGCGCCTGAAGACCTGTGGTATTGCCGCGGCGCGCGCCGTCGCCACCTGCGGTTTTGCCGCCCTCCTTCTCCTGTTCGGCGCACGCGGCCTGCAGAACGCGATCGCCGAAGGCGATACCCGCACCATTTCGCTGCATCACATCCACACCAACGAAGACATCACCATCACGTATAAGCGCAACGGCCGCTACGACGAGGCCGCGCTCGAGAAGCTCAACTGGTTCCTGCGCGATTGGCGAAAGCAGCAGGAAACCAAAATGGACCCGCACCTGATCGATCTGGTGTGGGAGGTGCAGCGCGAAACCGGATCGAAGCAGCCGATCTGGGTGGTGTGCGGTTATCGCTCGCCGGAGACTAATGCGATGCTCCGGCGGCGTAGCGGCGGCGTCGCCCGCTTTTCCCAACACATGCTCGGCCACGCTATGGATTTCTACATTCCGGGCGTCAATCTCGAACAGCTCCGTGAAATCGGGCTCCGCTTGCAACGCGGCGGCGTCGGCTTCTATCCGACCTCCGGCTCGCCGTTTGTGCATATGGATACCGGCGGCGTGCGGATGTGGCCGCGCATGTCGCGTGAGCAGTTGATGCACGTCTTCCCGGATGGTCGCACCGTCCACATCCCGACCGACGGCCGTCCCCTGCCCGGCTATGGGCTGGCGCTCGCCGACATCCGCGCCCACGGCGGCACGCCGTCGGGATTGTTGCTTGAACAGGCGCGCGAGGCCGGCGTGAACGTCGCCGACAACGGGCTTCCCGCCCAGCCGCCGCCCCGTTCCAATCCGATCGCCAAGCTCTTTGGCCTTGCCCACGATGACGAGGACGAGGACGCGAGCGCACCGGTGACGGTCGCCGCCAATACGCCGGCGCCGGCCCGCGAGCCGCTCCGCCTGCGCGCCAAGGCCGCGGTCGTCGCCGCCGTCGATCGCGCCGAGGGCAAGCTGGCGCATGCCAAAGACAAGGTCGCCGCCGAGAAGGTCAAACTCGCCAAAGTGACGTCCAAAGTCCACTTCATCGCGCGGGCGGAAGCGGCGCCGGCGGCCGCGCTGACGCCGAACCAGATTATTTTGGCCCGCGGCCTCTGGCCGGCCGCCCCGGCAAGCCGGACGCAAGCAGCGCCCGAGGCAACCGGCGCGCTCAACCCGCTGGCCGCCGCCCACGACAACGCTGCACCGCCCGAAGACGCGCTTGCTTACACCGAGCTGGCTTCGGCCGAACCGATGGCGCGCGCCGTAAGCGTCACCACCGCGCCGCTGCCGCGCATTACCGCGCCGCGCTTCGTACCGGTGCAAACCGCCGACAGCACGACCACCATCGCGGTGAAGCGGGCGAGCGACCAATCCGCCTCAGCGATCTTGAGCGTGGCGAACCAGCGCGTGACGCCGCTGTCCGATCCCGGGCGGCTGAGCGACCCGTGGCTGCGCGCACTCCTGGCGACGCATGACTTGAGCCACTCGCTGTCCACCACGACGCTCGGGACGCGCGATATCCGCACCCTGGCGGCACTGATGATCAAGCCGCAAAGCTCGGTGGTGATGACGTTTGTCGCCGATCCGTCGCCGGGACTTGCCACCAATCGCTTCAGCGGCGACGCGATCGTTTTCCTGTCGATCGTCACCTATCCGCTGCGCACGGCGGATTTGCGGTAGTCAAATCGTCATTGCGACGAACGCAGTGACGACCCTCCTATGCTCACTCTGCGACTTTCGGACGGTATGAGTCCGCCGAAGCGCGGAGCGCGTAGCCTCGAAGCAATCCATTGCTTCAGGCTTACTGGATCGCTTCGTGGAGCTTGTCATCGGGCCGGCCACTTCGGGCCGGACCCATTGGCTCGCAATGAAGAGGGCTGTACCTCATCCCAGCATGCCGAGCGCGTGCATGTAGGTTTCCAGCACCGCTTCTTGTTCTTTGCGCTCGTTGACATCCATCTTGCGCAACTTCACCACCGTGCGCAGGGCCTTGGTGTCGTATCCGTTGGCTTTGGCTTCGGCGTAAACGTCGCGGACGTCGTCGGAGATCGCCTTCTTCTCTTCTTCCAGCTT
>JASHSY010000070.1 GCA_030040825.1 Xanthobacteraceae bacterium | reverse complement strand
CGGATCATGTGCTGATCGGAATTTCGCGCGACTCTGGCGCGACAAATTGCGCCGCGATGGAACCGCCATTGGGCATCCGAATTGGTGGTGGGGCGATAAACCAGTTGGTCCAGGAGGACAAGCATGATTCGGATGGTGTTTGCGGCGGCGATCGCGGCCTTGGCTTTCGCGGCGGTTCCGGGAGTTTGCCGCGCTGCGCCCGCGTCTGCGCTCCCGGCGGGAGTTACAAGCAAGGCGGCCTCCGGTCACGTTGTTCAAGCGTACTGCGGCTGGCACTGTCGTCATTGGCACCGTTGGCATCACTGGTGCCGCTGGCATCGCTGTTAGGTCGATCGGCCCTTAGGTTTTCGAGCGCCGCCTCATGTTCGGGGCGGCGCTTGGTTTTCCGCGCTGGGCTTGGTTTTCCGCGCCGGGAATGATTATCTTCGGTCACGGGCGTTCGCAGAGTCGTCCGTCGCCACGGAGGTTCCCGTTGCTCAATCGCACTGATCGTCAATCTTCCATACCCGGCGAGGCCGAGGTCAAATATCTTGACGGCGATTTCCGCGTCGTGCGGCCCGGAGCGTTCGTGCGTTGTGCGGTGACGGGGGTGTCCATACCGCTGGAAGAGCTCCGCTATTGGAGCGTCGACCTGCAGGAGGCCTATGCGACGCCGGAGGCGGTATTGCAACGGCACAAGGCGACCTACGCACGAAAGGCGTAGGGTTCCGTCAAATATTCAGCGAGCCGCAATCGGCCGCCGCCCCGCGTTAAGCACCAGATCGCGGAAAGCGTCTGCCTCTTCGATGATTAGGCGTACCGGCAACGCGCTGGCGCGCGCCGCGAGCGATGATAGATCCGGGTCGCCCGACAACCGTGCTAAATCTTTTTCCGTGGTGAGGAGCATCAGATTCGTCGCATCGGCTTGCGCCAACAGCGATTGCGCTTCGTGAGCCGTGTAACGGTGGTGATCGGGAAAACTTGTCCGCGCGGCGACCTCGATTCCGGCCTCGGTCAGCGTGGCAAAGAATTTTTCCGGATTGCCAATCCCGGCAAAGGCGAGGACCTTGCGTCCGCCTACCGCCGCCAGGATTTGCCGGTCGGGTTCGAGATGTCCGTGGAAAATGAGTGCGCCGTGATGCCGTGCACGCTGTTCTAACGCCGTGAGACCGCTTAGCTGTCCCACAAAAACAATCGCCTGTGCCCGTGCAATCTGCGTCTCTAGTGGCGCCCGCAAAGGGCCCGCCGGAAGCGTGCGTCCGTTGCCGATGCCGCGCCGGCCGTCGACCATCAGGATCGACAAATCCTTGGCGAGAGCCGGATTTTGGAAACCGTCATCCATCACGATGACGGTTGCGCCGTCGCGACGCGCGGCCTCGGCCCCTTTAATCCGGTCGCGGGCCACAATCGTCGGCGCCAGGCGCGCGAGCAGGAGCGGTTCGTCGCCAACCATCACTGCCGAATGCACCGCCGGATCAACGCGCAGCGGACCTGCCGATTGTCCGCCGTAACCGCGGCTCAAGAAGAACGGGCGTTCGCGCGCTGCTAGGAGAAGATGCGCCACCGCGAGCGCTGCCGGTGTCTTGCCGGCGCCGCCGACCGTGAGATTGCCCAGACAGATGACTGGGATACCGACGCCACGACCCGGTGCCCGCACACGCAATGCTGCAATTGCTCCGTAGATACCGGCGAGCGGGCTTAGGAGGCTGCCGCTACCAGGCCGCCACCAAAAAGCTGGCTCCCGCATCACGACGCTCTTTGCTCGAGTCGAAGCTGCATCAGGTAAGGCTCGAGCGCGGCCATGGTCCGTTCCAGTGCGCCGCCGAGTTTGCCGACGGTAACAACCCCCGCATCCGCGAGCGCCTTGCGTGCCGTCGGGTTGGCAAGCCAGCCGCGCAAACAAGCCATCAACCCCGCGGCATCGGCAACCAGCTCAGCGCCATTTGCCGCGTCGAGTGCACCATAAATCTCGGCGAAGTTCCAAACGTGCGGACCGTGCACCACTGCAGCGCCGAGCCGGATAGCCTCGATCGGATTTTGGCCGCCGTGGCTGGCGAGCGAACCACCCATGAAAACCGCGGGCGCCAGCCGATAAATCAACCCCAGCTCGCCGAGCGTATCGGCGACGAAAATTTCGTCATCCGGTTTTGGGACGTCGTCGCGGGAGCGCAACGCTACCGAAAACCCCACAGCTTTGGCCGCTTCCGCTATTCCTGTGCCGCGTTCCGGGTGGCGCGGTGCAATGATCGTCAAAAGTGACGGGTAATTCGCGCGTAGCTGACGATGAGCATCCAGGATAGCGGTTTCTTCTCCCTCGTGGGTAGAAGCGGCGGCGATGACTGCGCGTGCATCGATGGCTGTTTTGAATTTTCGCAGTGTCAGCAAATCTACCGGTGGTGCAGGCACGTCGAGTTTTAGATTGCCAATGCTGCTGATGTGCGGCGCACCGAGCTGGCCCAAGCGCTCCGCATCGGCTTTGGATTGAGCAAGGCAGAGATCGAATCGCCGCAGCAGCGCGGTGATCAGTCCGGGCTGAAGACGCCAGCGGTTGAATGACCGCTCCGACACTCGACCATTGATCAGGATGATGGGGACGCCGCGGTCGGCGCAGGCAAGGATTAAATTTGGCCAAAAATCGGATTCGACGAACAGGGCAAGGCTGGGCCGCCAGTGGCTGAGGAAGCGATCTACAAATTGCGGGGCATCGAGCGGAATGAACTGATGCAAAACTCCAGCGGGCAGACGCTGTTGAGCGAGGGCGGCCGAGGTGACCGTGCCAGAGGTCACCAGGACCGCAAAGTCCTTGGCGCGGAGCCGTTCGATGAGCGGAATGACGGCCAGCATTTCGCCGACGCTGGCCCCATGCAGCCAAATCAGCGGCCCCGAGGGCCGTGGCAGGTTCGCCTTACCGTGACGTTCGCCAAGGCGTGATGGATTTTCTTTTCCCCGCTTGACCCGCCAAGCCAAAACCCGCGCCGCCACCGGTGAGGCAACGGCCAGCGATGCGACCCGGTAGAAACGCAGCGCGAGCGGCAAACGATCGCGCACGCTTAATCTCCTTCGCACCGCTGCTCGGCTGCGTTAAACGAGGGGAACATCGCCATATTCAGCCGATGTCATCGTTGTCGCCCGGTATTTCCGCATAGCGTATTCTCACCGTGCTTCAGTTTCCGGATCAAGCAATCGATGCAAGTGGACGATGAAATAGCGCATCTCGGCATTGTCGACGGTGCCTTGCGCTTTCGCCTTCCAGGCCGAATATGCGCTTGCGTAGTTCGGAAAGATGCCGACGATGTCGAGGTTGTCGAGATCTTTAAAGTTGCTGCTTGCGACGTGAGCTAATTCGCCGCCGAAGACGAGATGGAGCAATTGTTTGGCCGGTTGCTTGGATGCTTCGGGCATAGCGCTCGCTCCGCGCTGCTGAGGGTTTGATCAAGACGCGAGGCGTTCATCCCCAAGAAGTTCGATAACTGTCGGGTGTCTGTCCCGGCCGGCAGCAACCAGCATCTGATGCCGCGGTACAGGCTGATTATAGATCACGGCGTGCCCGGCGAAGGACGTCAGCAAACCGCCAGCTTCGTGCACCAAAAGATCAGCCGCGGCAAGGTCCCAATCGTGGCTATCGGCGCTGGCGATAGCAACATCAATCGCTCCCTGCGCGACGCGCGCGAGGCGAAGCGCAAGCGAGGGCATCCGTGGCACGGCGGTGCAGGGTGGGGCGATTGCGGCAAATCGCTTCAGAAAGTCTTTTGGGCCGGCGATGCGGATGTCGCCGAGCGAGGCTCCCGGCGTAGCGGCGATAGCGGCGCCATTGCAAGTCGCGCCGTTATCGGTGGATGCAACGAAAAGTTCCTCAGTCACGGGAGCATACAGACAAGCCGCGATCGGCCGGCCGATTTCGATCAATGCGACCGAAATGGCCCAATCCGGCAGACCAGCCAGATAGGCGCGGGTGCCGTCGATCGGGTCGACGACCCAGACAAAGTGTGCGCCCAGCCGCCTGTCGTCGTCGTCCGCTTCCTCGGATAACCACCCAAAGCCTGAACGCCGGCTGGTCAGCCGTTCGCGCAACAATCGGTCGACCGCGATATCGGCTTCGCAAACCGGCGACGATGCTCCTTTGGTCCAAGTCTTGATCGGACTTTTGAACATCGACAACGCCAGCATGCCGGCTTCGCGCACGCAGGCGGCAAGTTCAGCGGCAACATCGGCCGGATCGACGGCCTCAGTGGCCCGCAACGGTCATACTCTCAATGCGCAAGGTCGGCGCGTTCGTGCCGTAGCGAAAGACCAGATCGTTCGCCGGAGTGAGGCCGGCGAACATTTCAGAAAGATGGCCGGCGATGGTGACTTCACTGACCGGATAGGTGCATTCGCCGCGTTCGATCCAGAATCCGGAGGCGCCGCGGCTATAATCCCCGGTTACCAGATTGACGCCCATGCCAATCATGTCGGTGACGTAAAAGCCGTCTTCGATGTCGGCGATAAGCTCGCGGGGCGTCTTGCCGCCGGGCTCGAGATGCAGATTGCTGGCGCCGGGAGAGGGGGTCGAGGAAACGCCACGCTGGGCGTGACCGGTCGTTTCCAGATCGAGCTCACGCGCGGTCGCGCAATCGAGCAGCCAAGTCTTCAAGACGCCATCCTCGACGACGTTGCGGCGGCGTCCGGGGAGTCCTTCAGCGTCGAATGGGCGCGAACGCAGCCCGCGCGGCCGTAATGGATCGTCGATGATGTTGATGCCCGCGGCGAAAATTCTTTCGCCGAGTTTCTCGCGCAAAAAGCTGGTTTTGCGTGCAATCGCGGCGCCGTTCGCGGCACTGGCGACGTGACCCACCAGCGAGCCGGAGACTCTAGAGTCAAACACCACCGGCACGCGACGCGTTGCGACCTTGCGCGGGTTCAACCGTTTGACCGCCCGCTCGCCGGCCCGCCGCCCGATCACCGCGGCACTTTCGAGATCGGCGGCGTGCAGGGTCGAGGAAAAATCGTAGTCCCGCTCCATCGCCGTACCGTCACCGGCAATCGCCGTCATCGAGATGCCGTGTCGAGACGCGATGGTCGCACCGTGAAAACCATGACTGGTCACCAGGACGAATCCGCCGATTCCCGCTGAGGCGGAAGCGCCGCCCGATTTGGTAACGCCGCCAACCGCCAGACCCGCCGTCTCGGCGTCACGCGCCAGCTCTTCCAAGGCCTCGACGGCCGGCATCTTTGGATCGATGAGGTCAAGAGCGGGCAGGGTGCGCGCCAACAGTGCCGTGTCGGCGAGGCCGGCGAAGCGATCTTCCGGCGCCACGCGCGCCATGGCAACTGCGCGCTCAGCGAGTGCCTCGAAGCCACCGCCCTTAAGATCGTTGGTCGAAACCACGGCCTGCTTATGGCCGACAATCACGCGCAAGCCGAGATCGTCCCCTTCGGAACGCTGCGATTCCTCAACGGCGCCGTCACGTACCTCGACCGATAGTGACACTGAACGGATCGCAAGCGCGTCGGCCTGATCCGCGCCGGCCCGTTTGGCCGCGCTGACGAGACGTTCGGCAAGATCGACGAGGTCGGTTTGGTCGAGGAGGGAGGGCATCTCAAGGCGGTTTAAGCGCACACCGATGAACACACAAGGGCAAGATGTGGCCGTCCTATGCCCGTTTCAACCCGCCGACCCACGCGCGGCTGGCCCACGCGCGTTAGCATGATGGTAGGCAAATTGCAGCGCGCACAGCAACGCCTCGTCAATCATGCGCTCCATTGGCGGACGCGATACGGCCTCTTAACCGAGGTTCTTAAGCCCATGATGACGGCGCGGTGGCATGTTCACGGCAACCGGGCGGCAACAGCCCGGCGGGAGTACGAGTTTCGGGGCGTCAAATGGAAGCCGGCAGGATTGCTGCCGGGTCGAGCCGCGCAGGGCGGCTCGACCCCTTCTCTTTGCCGGTACGTTTCGAGGCTGCCGATGCGGCGGCCGACGAATGTCGGCGCGTGATTGAATTGCATCGCGAGCGTGTGGTCGTGCGGCGCTCCGTGCGCGGCATGCGCATGGCGCTGAATTTACCGGTCTCCGGGTTTCGCGGCGTCGCTATCCGTTTGACCGGAAAAATAGACGATCCGCCGAGGGCGGTTTCGGTGGTGCTAGAGCATGCCGATCCGGCGCTGTCGCTGCCGCTATTCTCATCGAACACAAATGACGAGATTGTGGTTGAGTGGCAGTCTTGGAGCCGCGTCCTCGGTCTGCCGCTCTTGATTGCCGAAAGCGACGGGACCTTGCACGAGCTCTTCGCACGCATGGGCGCAGTCCGGATCGAGGCGCCAACCTGGCGCCGCCGCCGTCGCAGCGCAGTCGCGCGGCGCCGCCCCTCAATCCGATTGCGTCGCCGGGCCGCCAAGTTGCCGCCTGCGCCGGCGATGTATCGCGGAGAACGCGAAATTATCGCCCGGAATTAAGTCGGTCTAGGCAAGCGCTCGTATCGCCGCATCGAGCAGCAAACCGGCGAACAGGATCAGGCCGGCGTCCCGGTTGGACTTGAACAATGCCAGGCAGCGGTCTGGGTCGGCTGTATCGAGCCG
>JASHSY010000069.1 GCA_030040825.1 Xanthobacteraceae bacterium | reverse complement strand
TCCATCGGCAATTGCTGCAGCACGTCCTTGACGAAACCGTTGACCACCAGCGCGGTCGCTTCTTCGGCGGAAAGCCCGCGCTGGCGGCAATAGAACAGCATCTCCTCGGAAATCTTCGACGTGGTTGCTTCGTGCTCGAACCGCGCCGCCGAATTCTTCGCTTCGATGTAAGGCACGGTATGAGCGCCGCATTGATCGCCGATCAACAGCGAATCGCAATTGGTGAAGTTGCGCGCGCCGGCGGCGCGGCGGTGCGCGGTGACGAGCCCGCGATAGGTGTTGTTCGAATGCCCGGCGGCGATCCCCTTGGAGATGATGCGGCTCCTGGTGTTCTTGCCGAGGTGCAGCATCTTGGTGCCGGAATCGACCTGCTGGTAGCCGTTCGAAATCGCAATCGAATAAAACTCGCCGCGCGAATTGTCGCCACGCAGGATGCAACTCGGATACTTCCAGGTGATCGCTGAGCCGGTCTCGACCTGGGTCCAGGAAATTTTTGCGTTCGCACCGCGGCAATCGCCGCGCTTGGTGACGAAGTTGTAGATGCCGCCCTTGCCGGAGGCATCGCCCGGATACCAGTTCTGGATGGTCGAATATTTGATCTCGGCGTCGTCGAGCGCCACCAGTTCGACCACCGCGGCGTGCAGCTGGTTTTCGTCGCGCATCGGCGCGGTGCAGCCTTCCAGATAGCTGACATAGGAGCCCTTGTCGGCAATGATCAGCGTGCGCTCGAACTGCCCGGTATTCTTTTCGTTGATGCGGAAATAGGTCGACAGCTCCATCGGACAGCGCACCCCCGGCGGCACGTAGACGAATGAGCCGTCGGAGAACACCGCCGAATTGAGCGTAGCGAAGAAATTGTCGGATACCGGCACCACCGAGCCGAGATACTTCTTCACCAACTCGGGATGGCTTTGGATCGCTTCCGAGATCGGCATAAACAGCACGCCGGCCTTGGCCAGCTCCGCCCGAAACGTGGTGGCGACCGAAACCGAATCGAACACCGCGTCGACCGCGACCTTGCCGTAGCCGCCGTTGCCGCCCTCGACCTCTTCGCCGTCGGCATTCACCGGTTTTTTGATGCCGAGCAGCGCCTCGCGCTCGCGCAACGGAATGCCGAGCTTCTCATAGGTCTTCAGAATTTCCGGATCGATCTCGTCGAGCGAGGTCGGCGGCTTCTTCGGCGCCGCATAATAATAAATGTCTTGATAGTCGATCGGGCCGTAGTTGACCCTCGCCCACTTCGGCTCGCGCATGGTCAGCCAGCGCTTATAGGCGTCGAGCCGCCAACTGAGCATCCATTCCGGCTCGTTCTTCTTGGCCGAAATAAAACGGATCGTATCTTCCGACAGGCCCTTGGGCGCCTTGTCGGATTCGATCAGTGTCTCGAATCCATATTTGTATTGATCGACGTCGATCCGCCGGACCTGATCGACGGTCTCTTGTACTGCCGGCATTCGTCCCTCCGCTCACGGTTTCAAGGACCGCGGGTTGGATTAAGTCGGTATGGTGAGGTTGCGCCTTTTCCTGGTCATCCCCGCCAAAGGCCGTTGAACCATTCCAACGGCCGTGAAATCCGTTAGCGAAGCAGCACGTTAGGCAGCAATGCCGCTCCGCTCGTCAGAACCCTTACATAGTCCACCGGCGAGCTTTCTCCAAGCGTTTTGGAACCGTTCGACGTCGGCTTTTGTGGTTGAAAAGCCCAAACTGAGGCGAATGGCGCCGCGCGTCAGTCCCGGCGAAACGCCCATCCCCGCAAGGACATGGGATGGCTGGACTTTTCCGGAGGAACAGGCGGCGCCCGACGACACAGCGATCCCCTCGAGGTCGAAAGCAATAATGGCGGTTTCCGCTTTCATCCCCGGAACCGCAAACAGGATGGTGTTGGGCAGCCGTTCGGCGGCGGCGCCGAAAATCACCGCCTGGGGCGCGATCTTGCGAATCCCCTCTTCCAGCACGTCGCGTAGCGCCAGCATATGTGCGGCTTCCTCGAAAGGCGCCCGCAGCGCCGCTTTGGCGGCGGCGCCGAAGGCGGCGATGCCGGCGACATTTTCGGTGCCGGCGCGAAGCCCCCGCTCCTGCCCGCCGCCGCGGATAAGCGGTTCGGGGAAATGAATGTCCTCGCGCGCCCGGATCAGCGCGCCTGCGCCCTTGACGCCACCGATCTTGTGCGCCGACAGCGTCAACAGATCGGCGCCAAGCGCGCCGATCTCGATGGCAAAGCGCCCGGCCGCCTGCACCGCGTCGACATGCAGGAGACCGCCGGCCGCGTGCACCATGGCGGCAGCTTCCGCGACCGGCTGGATCACCCCGGTTTCGTTGTTGGCGAGCATGATGGAGACGAGCGGCCGCTGTGTCCGCGGTAGCGCCGCGCTTAAGGCCGCAAGCTCGATGCGGCCGTCGGTATCGACGGGGATGTCGGCGATGGCTTCGCGCGGGAAACGCCCGCCGCTACGCACCGAGGGATGCTCAATGGCGGAGATCAAAAGCTTGCCGCGCGGCCTTTTCTCGTCCGCGGTCTCGATCGAAGGCGTCAGTGCGAGCGCATTCGCCTCGGTTCCGCTCGCAGTAAAGATCACGTCGCCAGGCCGCGCGCCGACAAGCTTTGCCACGTCCTCGCGCGCATGCTCGACCAACCGCCGCGCCGCGCGTCCTTCGGCGTGCACGGATGACGGGTTCCCAGTCAGCGCATGCGCGGCCGCGACCGCCTCGTGGGCCTCCGGCCGTACCGGCGCCGTGGCGTTCCAATCAAAATAGCTGCGCTCGGTCATGCTGGATTCAAACCTTGCCGTTTGCGTTCCCTCCGCCCTTGTTGGGGAGGGACAGGAAGGGGGTATATCCCAGCTAAGGAAGATACCCCCTTCCCTAACCTTTCCCCACAAGGGGAAGAGAACATGCTGAAGCAAGCGGCTATGCGGTTAGTCAGCTTTGACGCGGCGGCGCCAACCGCAATGCCGGTTCTGCTTGCTTTTTGCCCAGTGCCTTGTGCTAGAAATCGCGGCGCTTCACTTTCGCCGGTCGCATGCACGTCGCCAGTTCAAAAATCTGAAATGGTTTTAGACACTTACGTTCACCCGCCGGGGCCGTCAAGCCAGTGCAGATTCGCGCCGGCGGCGCGGTAAACCGAGGTTTTCATAATGCCCGAAGTCATCTTCACTGGTCCGGCCGGCCGCATCGAAGGCCGCTACCACCCGGCGCAGCAAAAAAACGCACCGATCGGCATTGTCCTGCATCCGCATCCGCAATTCGGCGGCACGATGAACCATCAGATCGTCTACCAGCTCTATTATGGCTTCGTGCATCGCGGCTTTTCGGCGCTGCGTTTCAACTTTCGAGGTGTGGGAAGGAGCCAGGGCGGCTTCGACCATGGCGTCGGCGAACTCTCCGACGCCGCCTCCGCGCTCGACTGGGCGCAAACGGTCAATCCGGAGGCGCGCAGCTGCTGGATCGCCGGCTTCTCGTTCGGCGCCTGGATCGGCATGCAGCTTCTGATGCGGCGCCCCGAGATCGAGGGCTTCATTTCGATCGCGCCGCCCGCCAACCTCTACGACTTTTCCTTCCTCGCGCCCTGCCCGTCATCGGGCCTGATCATCCACGGCGACCGCGACGCGGTGGTGCCGCCGCGCGATGTGACGAATCTGGTGGAGAAGCTCAAGACCCAGAAGGGCATCATCATCGAGCAGAAAGTCGTTGCCGGCGCCAACCACTTCTTCGACGGCAAGGTGGAAGCGCTGATGACCTCGATCGGCCAATATCTCGACAAGCGGCTCGGCACCAAAAGCGGCCCGCGGACGAGTGCGGCTTAATTCTCGATCGTCATTGCCGGATCGTCATTGCCGGGCTTGACCCGGCAATCCATGCGACGATGACGCGTGCTCGACAAGTCAACATGGCCCACCGGGTCAAGCCCGGTGGTGACGATTGAAAATGCGGCATTGCGAGGAGCCACCGGATCAAGTCCGGTGGCAGGCGCTGCGACGAAGCAATCCACACTCCAGGACTCAAAGACTGGATTGCTTCGCTTCGCTCGCAATGACGAAAGCCGTTATCCTGAGGCGCGCGCCCACAGACCTACGCGCCGTCATCCTGAGGTGCGCGCTGAAAGCGCGTGTACGCGCGTTTTTGACCGCTATGCGCCTCGCACCTCAGGGTGACGGATTACAACTTCGCGCCGGACTTGAAGCCGGCAATCTACGCAGTGATGTGCCGCTTCAACTCGTGAGGTTACCTGGCAATTGCGCAAGAAGCTGCTCGTGATTGGAAATCAGTTCTCTTGCGCAGATGTCCGTTGCGAAAGCCGCACTCGCATACTTATGCAAAGCTTCAGGAGAGCTGGTATACAAAACGCCTTGCTCGGTCATGAAATGAGCAATCGCGTTGCGAAATGTCCCCGCAAGGACTTCGTCAAAGAGAACGTTCGTCGACTTACCGACGTATTGCTTCAGCTCTGGAGCTAAGTGTTCG
>JASHSY010000068.1 GCA_030040825.1 Xanthobacteraceae bacterium | reverse complement strand
TTCCTCGCGCGTCATATTCTTGTCGATGGCGAGCGTATTGCGGATGTAGGCGCCGACATTGACGTGATCGATATTGAGGAGCGGCAGCTCTTTGTAACCTTGCTCGATGAGAAGCTTCAGGTTCTTCTCGGTGATCTCCTCGCCGGCCTCGGCGTAAATTTCGCCGGTTTTCGGATTGACCAGATCTTCGGCAATGTATTGGCCGATGAGTTCCTCGTCGGAGAGCCGCAGCGCCTTGAGGCCCTTTTCGGCAAGCTGCCGCGCCTGACGCACAGTCAGCTTCTTGCCGGCTTCCAGCACAACGCGACCGGTGTCGGCGTCAACGAGATCATTGACAGCCTTATAGCCACGCAGCCGGTTGGCATCGAACGGCACGCGCCAGCCTTCCTTGGCGCGCTTGTAGACGACCTGCTTGTAGAAGGTGTTGAGAATTTCTTCGCCACTCATGCCCAACGCGTAGAGGAGCGACGTCACCGGAATTTTGCGGCGGCGATCGACCCGTGCATAGACGATGTCCTTGGCGTCGAACTCGATGTCGAGCCATGAACCGCGATACGGAATGATCCGAGCGGCAAACAACAGCTTGCCCGAGGAATGGGTCTTGCCCTTGTCGTGGTCGAAGAACACACCGGGCGAACGGTGCATCTGCGAGACGATGACCCGCTCGGTGCCGTTGACGATGAAGGTGCCGTTGTTGGTCATGAGCGGAATGTCGCCCATGTAGACATCCTGCTCTTTGATGTCCTTGACCGACTTGGCGCCGGTTTCCTCGTCGATATCGAATACGATAAGCCGCAGAGTCACCTTGAGCGGCGCGGCATAGGTCATGCCGCGCTGGCGACATTCGTCGACATCGTATTTCGGCCCTTCGAATTCGTATTTGACGAATTCGAGCATCGACGTGTTGGAGAAGTCGGAAATCGGGAACACCGACTTGAACACGGCTTGCAGACCCTCGTTGGGCCGGCCGCCTTGCGGCTCCACCACCAGGAGGAATTGGTCGTAAGACGCCTTCTGAACCTCAATGAGGTTCGGCATCTCCGCGACTTCCTCGATTTTTCCGAAAAACTTTCTTACGCGCTTCCGACCGATAAACGTCTGCGCCATCGTGTCCTCTCGCTCAATCGATCCATCAGACTTGAACCAGCGGTTCAAGCCTGTGCCCGCGCCCTTCGGCCCGGACCATCGAGGCGATCAAGACGACTCTCCAGAAGGCCGCAATCCATCGCGACCGTCGGGACAGGCGTCAAACCACCCTATTTTCCGCGATTCGGCACCGAAGTCCGAATCATCTCCTAAGCCCACCACAGGCGGCATTGGTGGTGACTTCGCGACCAGGTCATCGAAATCACCAGTTTTCACCAGGCCAAGCGCGAACCCGGCTATCCACGACTTACGCCTATCCAACCTTTTGGAATCCCCGGGTGTCGCTCCACTCGCCCGAGGATTCGCACTCGCTGTTCGTCATGGCCGGGCTTGATCCGGCCAATCCACGTCTATCCCTTGGATCCCCGGGTCTCGCTCAGCTCGCCGGGGATTTCGCTTAAGTAAGCATTGCTTACTTAAGCTCAACCTTGGCACCAACCTTTTCGAGGGTCGCTTTGATCTTGGCGGCCTCATCTTTGTTGACGCCTTCCTTGACCGGCTTGGGTGCACCTTCGACGAGGTCCTTGGCCTCCTTGAGGCCGAGACCGGTGACGGCGCGAACTTCCTTGATGACCTCGATTTTCTTGTCGCCCACAGCGGCAAGAACCACCGTAAATTCGGTCTTCTCTTCGGCCGGTGCCGCGCCGGCGCCGGCGGCAGCCGGTCCGGCCGCAACCGCGATTGCGGCAGCAGCGGAAACGCCCCACTTCTCCTCAAGCATTTTGGCGAGGTCAGCGGCTTCCAGAACAGTAAGGCCGGAAAGCTCGTCTACGATTTTTTGCAGATCAGCCATGACTCATTGTCCTTCGGTTCAAACCTTCGAGTGGTAGCGGCGTCAAGCGGCCGCGCCATCCCCGCTCTTGGCAGCATAAGCCGCGACGACGCGTGCGACCTTGGCGGCAGGGGCATTCATCACCTGCGCGATCTTGGTTGCCGGGGCCGCGATCAGGCCAACGATCTTGGCCCGCAACTCGTCGAGCGAGGGAAGCGCAGCAAGCGCTTTAACCCCGTTCGGGTCGAGCGTGGTCTTTCCCATCGCTCCGCCGAGGATCACGAAATGCTCGTGAGCTTTGGCGAAATCGACCGCCACTTTCGGGGCCGCGACCGGATCGCCCGAATAGGCGATTAAGGTCGGACCTTTCAGAAGCGGCGCAATCGAAGCGACGTCGCTGCCTTCGAGAGCGATTTTGGCCAAGCGGTTCTTCGCGACCTTCACGCTCGCGCCAGCCTGCCGCATCTGCCGACGCAGAATCTGCATCTGGGCGACCGTCAGGCCGGAATAGTGAGCAACGACGACAACCTTGGTGGCCTTAAACAGTTCACCAAGCGTGCCGACCAGCTCGCTTTTTGCCGCGCGATCCAATGGAACTCTCTCCGGTTGGCGGTCTTCGTTGAGGAAGCCGCCGGGGTTGATGCCGCCGTCCGGATCAGTCCGGACAGCCCTTACACACCCTGCCCCCCGGCTTTTAAGCTCGCCGGGCCATCGAGATCCGAACCAAGGGCAATTTGCCCTCCGTCGTCACCCGTCTATGCTGGCCCACTAGCCGCGTGGATTAAGCCGTTTCCGGCGCCTGCAGTCTCGGACAGGATTCGTTCGAAAATCCCGCTAAGCTTTTCCATCTCTTAGGAAATCCGCACAGGATCGACGCTAAGAGCGGCCTCGCGTTCGCAGTTTGAGGAACGAATAAAGGCGCACCGACAAACCGGGCCGGCACGCCCATCGGCGGCTTTTAGCCTCTTCCGGCGGTTTTGCCAAGTCCATACACTTCGCAAGCGCCGGGAGGCACTCGAATGACCGAAGCCAAGAGCTATTTCACCGACGGCGCGGCTTACGACCAGTTGGCACGTCGCTTCACCCTTCCTGCCGGTGAAGTATTTCTTGATTGGCTGGCGTTGCCCAACGGCTTGAGTTGGCTAGACGCCGGCTGCGGCACCGGTGCCTTCACCCAGCTTCTGCTCGACCGTTGCGCACCGAGGCGCGTCAGCGCCATCGACCCTTCCGCCGAGCAGATCGCCTACGCCCGCACGACGCCGACAGCAAAGCGCGTCGACTTCCAGATCGGCGATGCGCAGGGGCTGTCGTTTGCCAACGGCGCGTTCGACGCCGCGGCGATGGCGCTTGTCGTCGCTTTCGTCCCCGATCCGAACAAGGCCATGGCTGAGCTAAAGCGCGTCACCCGGCCGGGCGGCACGATCGGCGCCTATATGTGGGATTTCCTCAACAATGGATCGCCGCGCCAGCGCCTGAATGACGCCGTGGCGCGGATGGGCGTCGCGGTTCAACCGCTACCCGGTTACGCGCATTCGCGGATGGAGGCGATGGAAGGCTTTTTCAAATCTGCGGGGCTCGCCGACACCGCAACGCGCGTCATCGAGTTCGAGGTCGCATACGACAATTTCGACGAGTATTGGACGCAACAAACCGGACTGGCGAGCGGCGCTGTAGAGACTATCCGCAGCATGTCCGCGGCGGACATTGAGCGTTTGAAGGCTGACCTGCGCACAAGCCTACCCAAGAACAAAGCGGGGCGCATCGCCTACAAGGTGAAGGCCAATGCTGTTAAGGGCCGCGTGCCGGCATAGGCAAACCAAGGCTTGTGGCGCCGGCGAAGCATCAAGACGCGCGGACAAAGTCCGCGCGCCCAACATGACGTTGTTTAGTGAGCCTGTGAGGGGAACAGGCTTGCCGGCTCGACCTTCACGCCAGGACCTTGGGTCGACGAAATCGCTACGCGGTTGATAAAGTGACCCTTGGCGCCCTGTGGCCGGGCCTTTTGAACCGCATCGGCCAATGCGCGGATATTCTCGATCAGCTTTTCCGCGCTAAATGACGCTTTGCCGATCCCGGCTTGCACGATCCCGGCTTTCTCGGCCCGGAACTCGACCGAACCGCCTTTGGCTCCCTTCACCGCGTTGGTGATGTCCATGGTTACCGTGCCGACCTTCGGGTTAGGCATCAGCCCTCGCGGGCCAAGCACTTTGCCAAGCCGGCCGACCAGCGGCATCAGATCGGGCGTTGCAACCACGCGATCGAAATCGATCGTTCCGCCTTGCACCTTCTCTACCAGATCTTCGGCGCCGACCACGTCGGCGCCGGCGGCCTTCGCCTCATCCGCTTTCTGCCCGCGCGCGAAGACGGCAACGCGCACCGATCGGCCGGAGCCGTTCGGCAGGTTGACGACGCCGCGCACCGTCTGGTCGGCGTGACGCGGATCGATACCGAGATTCATCGCCACTTCGATGGTTTCGTCGAATTTCGCCTTGGCGCGTTCCTTGACCATCTTTACCGCTTCATCGAGCGGATAGAGCTTTTCGCGATCGACGCCTTCGCGCGCCGAGCGGGTGCGTTTTCCGACACTCATGACACCACCTCCAGACCCATGGAGCGTGCCGATCCTTCGACCATACGCATGGCCGCTTCGATGGTGTTGCAGTTCAGATCCTTCATTTTTTGCTCGGCGATTTCGCGGACCTGCGCTTTCGTTACCGAGCCCGCCATGTCGCGGCCGGGCGCTTTCGAACCGCTCTCGAGCTTCGCCGCCTTCTTAAGGAAGTGCGAAACCGGCGGCTGGCGCATCTCGAAGGAAAATGAGCGGTCAGCGTAGACCGTAATAGTGACCGGGATCGGCGCGCCCTTTTCCATCTTCTGGGTCTGCGCGTTGAACGCCTTGCAGAACTCCATGATGTTAAGGCCGCGCTGGCCGAGCGCAGGACCGATCGGCGGCGACGGATTGGCCGCGCCGGCCGGCACCTGCAATTTGACATAGCCGGTGATTTTCTTCGCCATTCTTTACTCCTTTAGTGGTGCGGATCTTGACGGTTGGCTGCCGCCTCACCTCCCACGTCTTCTTCACTTGTCATTGCCGGGCTACGACCCGGCAATCCCTGCGCCGGATAAGCAACATGGATGCCCGGGTCAAGCCCGGGCATGACGGCTCATAATTTCTCCACCTGTCCGAATTCCAGCTCCACCGGAGTGGCGCGGCCGAAAATCGACACCGCAACTTTGAGGCGGGATCGGCCTTCGTCCACTTCCTCTACCGTGCCGTTGAACGAGGCGAACGGACCATCGGACACGCGGACTTGCTCGCCAACCTCGAAGGAGACCAAGGGTTTCGGCCGCTCGATGCCTTCCTGCACCTGCTGGATGATGCGTTGCGCCTCCGATTCCGACAGCGGCATCGGCTTGTTATCGGAGCCGAGGAAACCGGTTACTTTGGGTGTGTTCTTGATCAGGTGATAGGCGTCGTCGGTCAACTCCATCTTCACCAGCACATAGCCGGGGAAAAACTTGCGCTCGGCGTCGACCTTACGCCCGCGCCGCACTTCGACGACTTTTTCCTTGGGGACGAGGATTTCCTCAAACAGATTGGCAAGACCGCGCTGCTTCGCCTGCTCGCGAATGGAATCGGCAACTTTGTTTTCAAAGTTCGAATAAGCGTGGACGGCGTACCACCGGCTGGTCATGGCATGGATTCCGCGATCATGAATTCAATGCGTGAATGAACCGCTCACGAGTTGATACCGAGCAGGAAACTGACGCCGAGCCGCATAATCTGGTCAGCAAGCAGGAAAAAAATCGACGCGATAAACACCATCACGAACACCATGATGGTGGTGACCGTAGTCTCCTTGCGCGTCGGCCAGGTGACTTTCTGCGCCTCGGCCCGCACTTCCTGCAGGAACTTGAATGGTTCGAACTTCGCCATTGCTCGATCTAAATAGTCATTCCCCGCCCGCTTTTTAGAAGCAGATCGGCATAGCCGTCCTTTTCGGGGAAATGTTCGCCGCGGAAGTCCGATCACCGGGCCGCTGACGATGGGGAGTTCCTACCGCCCGCAGGCTAAACCGTCAAGGGATCAGAGATCGGCAATCAGGGATGGGTAATCAGGAAAGCCGGTGCCGCGCCTGGTTACTGACCACTGGTTCCTGAACTCCTGGAAATGGCAGGAGTGGAGGGACTCGAACCCCCAACCCCCGGTTTTGGAGACCGGTGCTCTAGCCAATTGAGCTACACTCCTACGCGGTCGCTTCATGCCCGCTGGCGCGTGCAGGCGCAAGGGCCGCCGAGATTTCGTCCAGCTCGCCTTCGCTAAGCTGCGGCCAGCAGCCTTCGCGTAGTTGGTTGGCCAGCCGAGCGACCCTCCTACGCTCGCTTCGCGAGCTTCGGCGGGTCTGAGTCCACCAAAGCGCGGAGCGCGCAGGTGGAAGCGCTACAGGCGCGAATTGGCCTGCGATCCATAACTACGATTGAGGTCCGCTTTCGCCAAGGCTTCGGCGGACATCCTTTGCTGCTTCTGCGGCGAAGGATGGAGCGGGTGAAGGGAATCGAACCCTCGTCATAAGCTTGGAAGGCTTCTGCTCTACCATTGAGCTACACCCGCGCCGACACAACGCACCGACCTATAAAGATACACCATTATATAAATTGTCGACGCTCCTCGGAAAACCTTCGGATTTTCCGCCT
>JASHSY010000067.1 GCA_030040825.1 Xanthobacteraceae bacterium | reverse complement strand
AGACCATGCGGCCTTTGCCGGCCGCGACGTACACGATTTCAGCGAATTATTGGCGCGGGGATCGGCCGCCCTATTCGCAGCGCCGACTTTGTCCGACGAGGTCGCATTCTGGATGTACACATCGGGCTCTACCGGCGAACCGAAGGGCGTCAAGCACGTCCACACCACCTTGATGGCAGCGGCGCGGCTGATGGGTCAGCGCGTGCTCGGTATACGCGAAGACGACGTGGTTTTCTCGGCGGCGAAATTGTTTTTCTCCTACGGCATGGGCAACGCCATGGCCTTCCCGCTATCGGTCGGCGCCACCTCAGTGCTGCTCGCTCAGCGTCCGACCCCGGACGCGGTATTTGAAATCATCCGGCGGCACCGGCCGACCATCTTCTATGGCGTGCCGACGCTCTACGCCTCGCTGCTGGCCCACAAAGATATGGAGCGCGGCGCCGGCTCCGACCGCTTGCGGCTTGCAGTTTCTGCGGGCGAGGCATTGCCGGCGCATCTCGGCGAACGCTGGCGCGAGCGCGCCGGCATCGAAGTGCTCGACGGCATTGGCTCGACCGAAATGTTCCAAACGTTTCTGAGCAACCGGCCGGGCGACATTCGCTTCGGCACCACCGGCAAGGCGGTGCCCGGCTACGAACTCAAGATCGTCGACGAGCATGGGCGGGACGCGGCCGATGGCGAAATCGGCGAGCTTGTCGTGCGCGGTCCGACGGCCGGTGAGGGCTATTGGAATCAGCGCGGCAAGAGCCGCCGCACTTTTGCCGGCGAATGGACCTATACCGGCGACAAATTCTACCGCGACGCTGACGGCTATTATCATTACTGCGGCCGCACCGACGACATGTTCAAAGTCTCGGGCATGTGGGTGTCGCCGTTCGAGGTCGAAGCGGCGCTCGCCTCGCACGAGGCCGTGCTCGAAGCCGCCGTCATCGGCAAAGAGGATGCCGACGGGTTAGTCAAGCCGAAGGCGTTCATCGTATTGCGCGACGGTTATGTGCTCAACGACGGCTTGCTCGAGACCTTGCGCCTGCACGTCAAGACAAGCGCCGGGCTCTGGAAATATCCGCGCTGGATCGACAGCTGCCGCGATCTGCCGCGTACCGCGACCGGCAAGATCCAGCGCTTCAAGTTGCGCGAGTTGGAACGGTAGCGAGACGCAATCGCTTACGCAGCGGAGCCCGCTTCGCGCAATACACGCTCGCTCAGCCGTTTGGCATCCCGCTCGCCGCGGCGCGCCAATTCGACGATCCGCACGGCAATGGCTTCGCGCTCGCGCGTGGCAGTTTCGGGCAGCTTGAGTGACCGGCAAACCTCGTCAAACGCCGCTGACATGGCGCGCACAGCCTCGGGTTCGAACACGGGCTGGTCTTTCAAAAATGGAAGGATAGCTCCCATTCGACGCTTCCCGCCGCCAAAATCCCTCGCTCCCCGCACGGGTATCAGAATAGGGAAATTGCAATTTGTCAATTTCCTTTTTAGTTCAAGTTATTGGCTTAATTGCCGTTTTTCTGTTTCTTCACCTTCAGACAGTCAAAGACGAGGACGACACACTTGACGCTTATACATATCTTGACTAATTATACTAACATAATTTTCGGTCAAAGCCGGAGTGCGTGTCATGATCAATCGCATGCGCGGCGAGCGTCTCCAGATCATGTTGTCGCCGGAAGAGCTCGTCTTGATCGATGACTTTCGGTTCGCCAAGCGGATGCCATCGCGCGCTTCGACAGTCCGCGAATTGTTTCGCCGCGGTCTTGTCGCTGAAGGCTTTGCGGTGGCGCCGCCAGGTGCAAGTTCGAAGGAATTCGGCGTTAACGGAAAGACGCCGAAGGCGCGGCGCTAGCAGCCGTCAAACAAACGCTGCACCAGCCGGCGCGCCAGCACACCGGCGACCCGGCGGCGGTAGTGGCCGGGCGTGAATGTCGTCTTCATCGCCATGATCTGGTCGCGGACCAGCGCGTCGAGGCCGGCGAAGACCCGCGCATCGAGCGGCCCGCCGCAGAGTTTATCGGTCCCGGCCAGCCGCACCGGCCGCGGGTTGGTACCGGTGAAAGCGACGCGCAGATCGGCAAGCGTGTCGCCGTCACGCTGTAGCGCAACCGCAACGCCGGTGACCGGATACTCGATCGAGCGGCGGATGCGGATTTTGTCGTAGGCCGAGCGCAGGCCGGGGGTGTTGCGCGCCCGCGCGGCGGTGATGACCTCGCCGGGCCGCAGCGACAAAAAGAATTTGCCGTCGCCTCGCGTTTGCGTCACCGGCTCGTCCTGCCGCGCATATCCGATATAAAGCTCGGCGAGCGGAATGGTGCGGCTACCCGACGGGCCCACGATGTCGATTTCGGCATCGAACGTCAGCAGCGCCGGTGCGAGGTCGCCGCTAAAGGTGGCAAAGCACACGCCGCGGCTTTTCGGGGCCACGTGACAGATCTCGCCGGTGGTCTTCAGGCAATGATGGTTGGCCTCTCGCCACCATTCGCTCTGATTGTAGAAAATGCAGCGGGTATCGAGCGCGATGTTGCCGCCGACCGTGCCCATGTTGCGGTGGGTCGGGCCGGCGATATGGCCGGCAGCCTGCGCCACCACCGGATAATGTCGCACGACGCCGGGATCGGCGGCTACTTCCGCCAAAGTTACGGCTGCGCCGATCTCCAGCGTGTGCGCGTCCGCCTTGATGGCACGCAGCTCATCGACGCCATTGATGTCGATCAGCACCGGCGGCGTGACAATGCCGCGCCGGATATTGACCATCAGATCGGTGCCGCCGCCGAGAAGCCGGCTTGCCGGATGCGCTGCGCGCGCGTCGATCAGTTGCGCAAGCGTGCGCGGACGGATGAGGTCGAACGACGGCAGCGCGTCCATTACCCGCCGTTGCTATTGCGTGCGGCGCCACGCGACCGCTTCTCAAGCGCTGCAAAAACGCGATCGGGCGTCACCGGCAAATCGTTGAAGCGCAGCGCCGTCGCGTCGGCAATGGCGTTGGTGAGCGCCGGCAGGAATGCGGCCAGCGAGCCCTCGCCTGCCTCCTTGGCGCCGAACGGCCCGTGCGGATCGTTGCTTTCGACAATGCCGACTTCGATCGGCGGCGAATCCTGGATTGTCGGCACCCGGTAATCGAGCATGTTGGCGGTCAGCATGAGGCCGTCGTGATACGCGGCTTCTTCGCTCATCGCCTGGCCCATGCCCATCCACACCGAGCCCTGCACCTGGCCCTCGACCGACAGCCGGTTGAGCGCCTTGCCGCAATCGTGCGCCACCCAGACTTTATCCACGGTGACGACGCCGGTCTCTTCGTCGACGCTGACCTCGACGACTTGCGCCGAATAGCTGTAGCCCATGGTGCCGCCGATGGCAGCGCCACGATATTTCTTGCCGCCGTGCGATTCGGCGATGGTCGAATAATTGCCGGTGACGGTAATGGTGCCGCCGTCCTTCAAAGCCTCGGTGACCACCTCATTGAAGGTCAATCCCTTGTCCTGCGCGCCGGCGCGATAAAGTTCGCCGAGGCATTCGATCTCGCCAGGTTTGGCATCGAGCCGCCGTGCGGCCGCGGCGATCAGCACGGCTTTCAGATTATTGGCGGCGTCGATCGCCGCGTTGCCGACCAGGAACGTCACCCGTGAGGAATAGGAGCCGTTATCCTTCGGCACCACGTCGCTATCCCCGGTGACGATGCGGATGCGGGACAGATCCAGCCCGAGCACTTCGGCGACGCTCTGCACCAAGACGGTCGAGGAGCCTTGGCCGATCTCGGCGGCGCCGGTCAGGAGCACGATCGAGCCGTCGAAATCGAGCTTGAGCTTGACCGTCGCGTGCGGTTCGCCGGTCCAGTTCACCGGTTTCGATGCGCCGCTGATATAGTGCGAGCAGGCCATGCCAAGGCCTTTCTTGATATGGCCGCTGCTGCCGCGCTGCTTACCTTTGCGGGCTTTCCAGCCGCTCGCACGCTCGACCCAGTCCAGACATTCCGGCAGGCCGTAGCTATTCACCATCAGATCGTTGTCGGTGAAGGTCGGTATCGTCGGCAGCAGATTTGCGCGCCGCACCGCGAACGGGTCGAGATCGAGCGCGCGCGCCATGTCGTCGAGCAGGCTTTCGAATGCAAAGCGCACATCGACGGTGCCGTGCCCGCGGAAGGCGCCGCAGGGCGGCGTATTGGTCAACACCCGCTTGCCGATGTATTTCACGTTGTGCAGGTCGTAGATCGCGTACAGCATCGAGCCGGCATAGAGGATGGTGACGATGCCGTAGCCCGAATGCGCGCCGCCGCGCATGATCGCTTCGCACTCGACGCCGGTGATGCGGCCATCCTTGTGCATGCCGATCTTCAGCCGGATGTCGGTTTCCGGCCGGCCGCGATGGGTGATGAAAGTCTCTTCGCGATTGACCACGATGCGCACGCAACCGTGGGCTTTGCGCGCCAGCAGCGCGGCGATCAGCTCGACGTTGAGCGTCTCGGTGCGGCAGCCGAAACCGCCGCCGACATGCGGCTTGATCACGCGAATGCGCGACATATCCATGCCGAGGATTTGCGCCAGCATCAGGTGCACGTAATAGGGCACCTGCGTCGAGGCGTGCACGGTGATGCGGTCGCGCTCCGCGTCATAATCGGCGAT
>JASHSY010000066.1 GCA_030040825.1 Xanthobacteraceae bacterium | reverse complement strand
CACCCAGGCCGGCTCGGAAGTGTCAGCGCTGCTCGGACGCATTCCGTCGGCGGTCGGCTATCAGCCGACGCTCGCCACCGACATGGGCGCGTTGCAGGAGCGCATTACCACCACCACCAAGGGATCGGTCACTTCTGTGCAGGCGATTTACGTGCCTGCCGACGACCTCACCGACCCAGCGCCGGCCACTTCGTTCGCGCATCTCGACGCCACCACCGTGCTGTCGCGCGACATTGCCGCCAAGGGCATCTATCCGGCTGTCGACCCTCTGGACTCCACGTCGCGCATGTTGTCGCCGCTGATTGTCGGCGACGAGCACTACCAGGTGGCGCGCTCGGTACAGCAAGTGTTGCAACGTTACAAGGCGCTGCAAGACATCATCGCCATCCTGGGCATGGACGAACTGTCGGAAGAGGACAAGCTCACGGTCGCACGCGCGCGTAAGATCGAGCGCTTTCTTTCTCAGCCGTTCCACGTTGCCGAAGTCTTCACCGGATCGCCCGGCAAGCTCGTCGACTTGCAGGACACCATCAAGGGCTTCAAAGGCCTGGTCGAAGGCAAATACGATCACCTGCCGGAAGCCGCGTTCTATATGGTCGGAACAATCGAAGAGGCGGTGGAGAAGGGCAAGAAACTGGCCGAAGAATCCTAGCGCAATCGTCGAGAATCGTGCGCCAATGAAGAAGCTAAGCCATGCCCGCGCTACACTTTGAATTCGTCTCGCCCGAACGCGTACTGTTTTCCGGCGACGTCGAGCAGGTCGATCTGCCCGGCGTCGAAGGCGATATGGGCATTCTCGCCGGCCACGCGCCGCTCGTGACGGTGCTGCGGCCGGGCATCGTCACCATATACCGCAGCGGCTCCCAGGAAGCGGTCGTGGTCACCGGCGGCTTTGCCGAGGTCGGTCCGGCCGGGCTGACCGTGCTCGCCGACCGCGCGGTTGCCCGCCAGGATTTCGATCTTGCGACGTTAAGCGCCGAAATCAAAGATGCCGAGGAAGACGTCGCTGACGCCAGTGACGACGCGCTGCGCGACAAGCTCGCGCGCCATCTCGCGCAGCTCAAAGCCTTGCAGGATGTGCTTGGCGCACCCGCCGCGGCGCCGCACTGACCAGCGTGAAATCCCGGTCGGCAGCGCCCCGGCGCCGATCACTCTGGTGACAATCCCGCCGGCACTCCGTCATTTTTTACTTGCTATGCGAACTTCTTGAATTCGCTGACCACCCGCTCATAGACCTTGCGCTTGAATGGCACGACGAGGTTCGGAAGATTGTCGAGCTTCTCCCAGCGCCATTCGACAAATTCAGGTTCATGGCCGCCGGGCGGATGCAGAATGTTGATCTCGCGCTCCTCGCCGGTGAACCGCAGCGCGAACCACTTTTGCGTCTGGCCGCGGTATTTGCCGTTCCAAGCAAAGCCGATAATTTCGTGCGGAATATCGTAGGTCAGCCACTCCGCGATCTCGCCGAGCCGATCGACCGAGGTGATATTCGTCTCCTCCCGCAGCTCGCGCAAAGCCGCGGGCCACGGGTCTTCACCGGCATCGATCCCGCCTTGCGGCATCTGCCAAACATGGGTGGCATCGGTGTGTTCGGGCCCGCCATTGCGGCGGCCGATAAAGGCAAGACCGGCACGATTGAGGACGGTCAGGCCGGCGCAAGGACGATAAGGCAATTGTTCGATAGACATTTGGACCAAAGGGGCAGGCGCTATTGATCGCGCGCAGATGACGGTGGGGGGCTGCGACTAATCTATGCGCTCTTTCGCCGGCTCGCTATTTCGCTTTTATCAGCTTTGCTTCGCCTTTAGCGCAACAGCCGTGATCGGGACGAGGAGGATACCGCGATCCTCCGCCGTTTTCGCCCATTTGGCGATGTGATCGATCGACACCGGCAGCGCCGAGGCAACACCGACGGCAATGCCATGTTCGCGCGCGGCCATTTCCAAGCGGCCAAGCGCATGGTCGATCTCGGCCGGACTTGCCACCGAATCGAGCACCATATCGGCTTTCGCGAATGGCAGGTTGTCGGCGCCGGCGATACGACCGGCGACGCTGCGCGGATTGGAGCCGTCGTCGACGAAAATCAGCCCGCGCTTGGCGATCTCCTGCAGGATTGGCGAGAACGCCTGCTCGGAGGCGGTGAAACGGGCGCCCATGGCGCCGGCAATACCGACATAGCCCTGGCAGCGGGCCATCAGCCAATGCAACCGATCGAGATTTTGTGCCGGCGTGAGCGAGGTCAGCAGCGTCTGCGGCCCGGAATCGTTGTCGGGATAGTTGAATGGTTCCAGCGGTATCTGCAGCAGGATTTCATGACCTTCGCCACGGGCGCGCTCAGCCATGTGTGCGACATCGGCGCCGTAAGGCATGAAAGCGAGCGTCACCGCCCCGGGCAACCTGCTAATGGCTGCCGCGGTCGCGTTGGCGCTTATGCCAAGCCCGCCAACGATCAGCGCCACGCGCGGCGCGTCTGGCCTGTTGGGCAAAGGCTTGACCGGGATTGCAAAAGCCTCGGCGGGCCGAGTGCCATCAGCGGCAATTTTCGGTATCGGACCCCGCACGGTGACCTCGACGAATTTCTGCTCCGGCAGAGCATGGTCCTTGGCGTCGTTGCCGTCCGGGATCGCGACCTCTTGGCGGGCACCGGTTTTACCGTCGATGATGGTAACCGTCTTGCTGCTGCGGGCCGCCGCCTGGCTTGATGGCGCCGTCGCATCCATCGGCCCCTTCGCCGGTCCGTCGTAGCGATTGGGAATGTGCGTCCCGGCTGAGGTTTTTGGCAATTCCGCAACGTTGGACCGCTTCGCGGCGTCGGCGTGCAAATTGATCGGCACGGCAACTATCGGCTCTCCACCGAAAGGATCGTCGCCAATCACCGCCCAGGCCACGAATATGCCGACGAACAGCGCCAGCGCGGCGGCAATGACCTGCGGAATCGGCACCGGAAATTTGCGTCGGCGCTTGCGCTCGTGCTGGCCGAGCGGCGCATTCAAGTCATCGGCCGTCATCAGGCCAAATCCTTCGGCAATGCCCGGATAATCCGCGGCAAGGCGCCCCCCGGCGAATCATGCGAACCTAAGTCTATCACGCCGCTCCCCAGGGCCGACCCGGGATGCAAAAAGGGGCGGCTTAGCAGCCGCCCCCCAATTTCCGTCAGATATAGCCGAGTCTAATTCGGAACCGCAGCCTTCGGATTAGGCGGGAACGCCGCGTCGGTGGTGGCGCCGCGCAGAAGGTCGAGCGCCTCCTTAAGCGCACGGTCGTTCTTCTCATCCGGCGGCACGTAGGACTGCGAGCCAGACTCCTCGGTGCCTTCGGCCTTGAGATGGCCCCGAAGCGATGCCTCGCCCTTGGTGTCGGTGCGCGCTTTGAGATCGTCCGGCACGTCCTGCAGCACTTCGATGTCGGGCGTGATGCCCTTGGCCTGAATCGAGCGGCCGGACGGCGTGAAATACCGCGCCGTGGTCAATCGCAGCGCGCCATTGCCGGCGCCGAGCGGGATGATAGTTTGCACCGAACCCTTGCCGAACGAACGCGTGCCGATCAGCGTGGCACGCTTGTGATCTTGCAGCGCACCGGCAACGATTTCCGACGCCGACGCCGATCCGCCGTTGATCAAAACGATCAGTGGCTTGCCGTGTGTCAGGTCGCCCGGCCGGGCGTTAAAGCGTTGCGTCTCCTCGGCGTTGCGGCCGCGGGTAGAAACAATCTCGCCCTTCTCCAGGAAGGCATCCGACACCGAGATCGCCTGGTCGAGCAGACCGCCTGGATTGTTGCGCAGATCGACGACAAAACCTTTGATCTTCTCGTTGCTGAGCTGGTTGGTGAGGTCGCTGATCGCCTTCTTGAGCCCGTCGGTGGTTTGCTCGTTGAACTGGGTGATGCGGATATAGCCGACATCGTCGCCCTCGCTATGCGAGCGCACCGATTTCACGCGGATCACATCGCGCACGATGCTGACATCGATCGGCTTGTCCTGGCCTTTGCGCATGATGGTGAGCTTGATCTTGGTGTTCACCGGGCCGCGCATTTTTTCGACCGCCTGATTGAGCGTCAGGCCCTGCACCTGCTCATCGTCGAGTTTGGTGATGATATCGTTGGCCATGATGCCTGCTTTGGCGGCTGGCGTATCGTCGATCGGCGCCACTACCTTCACCAGGCCGTCTTCCATAGTGACTTCGATGCCGAGGCCGCCAAATTCGCCTCGGGTCTGCACCTGCATGTCGCGGAAGCTCTTCGGGTCCATATAACTGGAATGCGGATCGAGCCCGGCGAGCATCCCGTTGATTGCCGATTCGACCAGCTTCGAGTCTTCCGGCTTCTCGACGTAATCGGCCCGCACACGCTCGAATACATCGCCGAATAGATTGAGCTGCCGGTAAGTGTCAGACGAAGCCGCTTTCGCACTCGATCCGACGAACGCGATGTGTGGTTGGGTCGCCAGGAGCGTCAATCCCGCGCCTGCAACGGCACCAAGAAAAATAAGCGAAGTTTTGCGCATCATCCGCGAACCTTTTCACCTTCGTTTGTTGCCCACCACGGGCCGGGATCGATAGGAGCGCCGTCTTTGCGGAACTCCACATAGAGTACGGGTTGTTTGGACTTGGTCGCCGCAGCCGCGGCCTGCGATCCGCCACCCATTACTGCCACCGGTTCACCGGTTAGCACAAATTGCCCGAGATCGACGGAAATTCGGTCCATCCCCGCCAGCAGTACATGATAGCCGCCGCCGGCGTTTAGGATCAAGAGTTGGCCATAGCTGCGAAACGCTCCGGCGTAAACGACCCAACCGTCGCAGGGCGACGTTATTTGTGCGCCCGGATGGGTGGCGATCGATTGCCCTCTTTGGGTTCCATTCGGCCCGTCGGAGGCGCCGTAGTCGCGGACTTTTATCCCGTTGACCGGCAAGTGCAGTCGGCCGCGCATGGCGGCAAACGCTACCGCGGGCGTGAGCCGGCCCGGATCCTTGAGTGCGGCGAGATCGGGGCGGGTGGCATCCTCCTCGATCGAACGGGCCTCTGCGTGCGCGGTGCGAGTGGCCGGATCGAGGTCTGATTCGAGCTTGCCGATCAGGTCCTTGAGGTTATCGACCTGGCGCGCCAAATCGGCGGCGCGGGCGCGTTCGGCATCGAGCGCCTGTTCGGTGACTGTCTGCTTCTTCTGACGCTCGTCGATCAGCACGGTCAGGCGCAATTGTTCGCGCCCCAGCGTGTCGAGGTCGCGCGCGAGATGGTTATTTCCGACGTCAATGTCCTTACGCAGCTTGACCAGATCGGCAAGGTCGCCGGCCAACGCAGCGGCCTGCGCCCGCATATCCGGGACGACCGCGCCGAGCATGATCGCGGTCCGCACCGCTTGCAGCGCATCTTCGGGCTGAACCACCAGGGCCGGCGGGGGCTGATGGCCGATCCGCTGCAGCGCTGCAAGGATTTCGACGATTGCCCTCTGCCGCTCGCCGAGCGATTTGCGCAAAGTAGCCTCCCGGTCGTCGAGCGGCTTCAATCGCGCTTGGGCGGCGGCAATATTGGCTTCCACATTGCGCACCCGCGCGGCGGTGTCGATAAGCTGCTGATTGAGCGCGCGCCGGTCGTCGCCGAGCGCGTCAATTTCGCGGCGAAGCTTGGCCTGGCTTTCCGCCGACGCCCGCTCCTGGGCTCGCGCCGCGTCGAGCTCCTGATCGTGTTGCTTGAGCGCGTCGGCGTCGGACGCGGCGGCCGGCGGAGCCGCTACGGCAGGCTGCTGCTCCGGAGGCGACTGGACCGCCGCGGCCGGGGCTTGGCCCGGCGTCGTTTGGGCAAAAGCGCCAAGATCGACAGTAAACGGAAGCGCAAAGGCCAGCGCCGACCCAAGTACAACACC
>JASHSY010000065.1 GCA_030040825.1 Xanthobacteraceae bacterium | reverse complement strand
TCCTCGTCGTGATAGTGCTTCAATCCGCCATGTTTGTGGTCATGGTCGTGGTCGCCATGCTCATGGCTATGCTCGTGGCCGTGATCGTGCTCATCGTCCTCGAGAAAGGAAGGCTCCAGATCGAGAATGCGATCGAGGTCGAAGGCGTTGCGGCCTAAAACCGCGTCCAGAGGAATTCTTGCACGTTCGGTCTTGTGCAATGTTGCATACGGATTGATGCCGCGAATACGTCCTTCGACGTCGCGTAGTTCGTCGGCTGAGACCAGATCGGTCTTATTGAGCAAAATTACGTCGGCAAATGCGATCTGGTTCTTCGCTTCCGGCGCATCTTTCAGCCGCTCGCTAAGCCATTTTGCGTCGGCTACGGTGACGACGGCATCGAGCTTGGTTTTGCGGCCGACATTCTCGTCCATGAAGAAGGTCTGAGCAACCGGGGCAGGGTCGGCGAGGCCTGTGGTCTCGACGATAATGGCATCGAATTTCCCCTTCCGGCGCATCAACCCGTCAATGATGCGCACGAGGTCGCCACGCACGGTGCAGCAGACGCACCCGTTGTTCATCTCGAACACCTCCTCGTCGGCGCCCACCACGAGATCGTTGTCGATGCCAATCTCGCCGAATTCATTGACGATCACCGCGTATTTCTTGCCGTGCGGTTCGGAGAGGATGCGGTTGAGCAGGGTCGTCTTGCCGGCACCGAGATAGCCGGTCAGCAACGTTACGGGCATCTTTTCGGACGAAGACTGTGAAGACTGTTCGGACATACGGACCCTCCTGGCATCCCGATTCCTGAAGTTCGTGCGGGCTGTTGCTGACCGCGATGCGGACTTCGGCAATCACACTGGTAATTTTCAAACTTATAGCATGGCGTCGGGTTTGAAACGGCTAACTGCTTCGCTACATGGTGACGGAAATTTCAAACCCTCTCGCCAGCTATGCCAGCTATATAGGCGGGTCTTGCACACACTCAAACCCCGTGACGCCTGCAAATATCACCCGGCAAACGAGGGGATCAGATCGCCCAAACGACGTGATCGCAAATCCTGTTTTAATCCGGGCGGAATATGCTCTAGAACGCGGACATGAGGCGGCAGTCTGAGGAGAGAACAACCATGCAATATCGCACGAAGGAAGGGCTGCTGATCGAAGCCGAAACAGCGCGCGACTTAATTCGCCGCCTGCGTGAGGCGAGCTGGAGCGAACAAAACCTCAGCGATCAGGCATTCATGGAGGCGGTAGCGGATCGCACGTACCAGGCAGGCGTGCATGTTTCAACACTCAGTCCCGATATTTTCATCGCCGGTCTGTTGGCCGCCGGACTACTCACGCGCGAAACTGGAAGCGCGCAGTCGAGCGAGGCCGGCAAGAAGATCGACAACTGAAAAAAACTGCAACGGGGGCGCGCTGAACCGCTGCGGAGCCGAAACCGAACTTATGGTTCGTCGGATGGTCGTGAGAAAATTATAAGCAAAAGCCCGACTAGGGCCAAGCCGGCGCCGTAATAGACCCAATGGATCATGGAGCCTTCGCCGGCATAGGTGAAAAAGCGGGAGCCATGTCCCACAAAGCCCAATCCCGCGACTAAACAGACAACTCCGAAGGCTCTCAGCAAAGCGTGCATTCTAAGGCGGTGTCCCGGATTTTATTAATGAGCCGAAAGAAAAGAGGTAAGTGCCATGCAACATACTATGCGGCATCGGCGTTCGCCTCAACTGCATCTGCGATGATCCCACAATTTGACGATGCAGCGTGGTCGCCATTTAGCGAGCATGCGAGGTAACATGGCGCATGAGTTTGGGAAGGCTTCCCCCACACGGCGAGCACCGCCCGCGAACATGCGGGAACTCACAGCATAGAGAGATATGACGTCGGGAAGGGTTGTATCAGAATAACTTCCGACTGCGGGCTGTATGCCCGCAGTCGGAAGAACAAATCCAACGTCGGAATGTCCGACTAAGCAGTAGCCTTGACCTCGACCTTCTGCTCGGGCCGCGGTGCCGGGGGCTGCTTCGGCAACGTCGCTGTGAGCGCGTCGAAGCCGGTCTCGACATCGATATCCGCAGGCAACGCCGGCTGCGGCTTGGGACCCAAGCGGCGGAGTGACTGCACCAAATCAACCGAGAGGCCGACGGCCGCGCTGCGAAGCGCCTGCCACAACATCACCGCGCCCTGGTTCGGTACCACCGAACCGCGTGCGACTGCCCGGTTCAAAACAACGCGTGAGTCGGCCGGGCGGACCGCGGATCGACGTTCAACATGCTCGGTGTGCTGTACTGCCACGGGCAATTGCAACACTGTGGCGGTTTGGCCAGCGACCAATTGTCCGAGCTTCAGAACCTGCCCATCGGGAAATTCCAACGCATCGTGTTGAACGTGCGGATCGTCCAGATCGATCTCTCGAAAACGGGCGACCTTATGCTTCAAGCGAGCCTTGCCAAAAAGGCTGCTGAAGCGCCGGTCGTACCGCACATCCTCATCGAAGGCCAACTCGGTCCCGGGCAACAGGCAGACGGCCACCTTGGTGGGGCCGTCATGAACAACGAGCTTGGCACCAAGCTCGCCGACGGCGGTAAAGCCACGAACGTGAGATTTCGCAAGTTCCGTCGTAACCAGTTTGTCACTGACCTTGGCGGGCCGCGAGGAAACATGATGCAGACTGTAGTCGCACATGAAGGGCTCCTCTAGCTAAGCCATAAAATGCAAATCCGAGGCATGTTACCACGGCATCGGCATTCACGTCAACGCAAGTTGCGACGAGATTCACTGCGCGATTCCGATGGCACGGTGGATCATATCACGGCCTTGATATTAACACGATCCGACTAATCCAGTTCCCGCTTCGCACCCCAATTACCTGCTATTTAGTCAAGCAAAGTGCATGCGATGCCCAGATCGAAGTCGAAGCGGTCCGCCCGCCAAAGGCTGCAAGGCAGGGGTCGGCATGTCCGGAGTCTAAATCCCATCCGTCTGACCACCCGCCCATCACGCCCAAATGGCTATGGCTGCATGGCTGCAGCCGACACGGTGTCTTCCGGCTTGATCGCACGTGTGCGGCTCTTAAGTTTTCCAGCCGCCAGGACGGCGGACCTCA
>JASHSY010000064.1 GCA_030040825.1 Xanthobacteraceae bacterium | reverse complement strand
AATTGCCAACCATATCGGCGATGTAGTCAAGCTCATTACCGTAGCTGAACAGACCAATCTGCTTGCGCTCAATGCGACTATCGAGGCAGCACGCGCCGGTGAAGCCGGACGCGGCTTCAGCATTGTCGCGCAGGGGGGGTAAAGGCGCTTGCCGCACAAATGGCACAAAGCTACAAAAACGATTGCTGATCATATTGTCATAATGCAGACCGCGACCGTCGATTCATTTGTCGCGATTAAGGACATAGGCGCTACGATCGATCGAATTTCGGAAATCGCAACAACCGTCACGGCGGCAATTGAGCAGCACGGCGGGGTAACCAGTGAGATCGCGCAAAAAGTTCAACAGGTGGCAGATGCTACGTCTCGGGTCGCCGCGGAAATATCCGAGGTCAACCGCAACGCCAGCGAAATTGGATTGGCATCCGGGCAGGTCCTGTCATCGGCAGAATTGTTGTCGAATGAAAGCACCCACCTTAAGCCGGAGCTTGACGGATTTCTTGCCAAGGCAAGGACCGCATAAGCCGGGCAGGTCCACTTCGAGAGCTGACGCGTAGTGAGCCGCGCGCCGGCGCTTGGAAATGCACGCTAAATCCGTTACAGGAAACCGGCGTAAGCACCAAAAGCCACAGGCTGGCGGAAGCCGGGAACTCTGGGCGCGGTCTTGGGGAATAGTTCAACGGTAGAACATCGGACTCTGACTCCGAGAATCTAGGTTCGAATCCTAGTTCCCCAGCCAGACCGCATGCCGCTGACGGCGGAAAGACATCTAAATCTAGGTCGCAGGTTTTCCAAAGCGCAATCGGGCGGGGCGCACCGGTTATTAGCGGAAGATGTCCGAAATCGATTGGCTCGGATAACCGGGCACCTGCTGCTCATCACCAGCATCGGCCTGTGGCGCCGAGCCCTGTGGGGCTCGGGCGGCCGGCTGGCCCGGCGGCGAATAAGGCTGACCGGACGGCGTGTAAGTGCTCGACGGGCGAGGCGCCGACTGCGGCGCGGCCGCGCTGTAGGTCGGCTGACCTTGCGGCGGGACGTAGGGCTGAGCCGAGGGCGTATACGTGGTCGGCGGATGCGGCATGTTTGGCGCCTGCTCCGTGCCTGAACCCTGAAAAGCAGAGAATATTGTTTGTCTCGGATACGGCAACGACGACGCTTCAGGACTTTCTGTGGTTGTTTGTGTCCCAGCTGCGCTGGGTGCGACTGTCTGTGCGGGAGTGCTCGCCGCATCCTGCTTAAAGAAATCCACCAGCGACTGCTGCGGATAGCCAGGCACAGCGGCCGACTCCGCCGTGCTCGAGGTGGCGCCTGCGACGGCCGGTGTCGGTGGCGGGAGAGCGGAGGATTGGCTCGATCTGGATGACCACGAAGAGTTGGCTGAACAACCGGCAAGCGCAATCAGCAGAAAAAACGAAAAGACTGCAGCGTGGAGCGGAGCGCGATGCCCTTGAGCAGCGCGGCGACGCCTCTCTGCACGGCTATAAAACCCCTGCATCCCCATGGTTCTTTATAACAACCGTATCGTGTCGATCTCAAGGCTGACGGTGCAAAAGGGTGAATGAGAAAAGGCGGCTAGATTATTGAGATTGGCTTTGTTTCGCCTTGCCGGCCGCGATTTTTGTCACTTACTCTGCTATGATTGATACGATCATCGGGCCTTCGAACGACCGGTCGCGAGGCGGATCATGAGCGCGGTTGAAAGCGGTGAATTTGCGGTTCTGGAGGGCGCGCGGCCGCCGGCAGGCAGGCCGAACCTGCGGCGATCACTGCGGGCGATGCGCCAGAACGCGCAAACCGCCTTCAGGCCGGAGGATTTCAGTGCCGATATTATTTCGCAGCGCGTTCTGTGGCGCTCGATGTTCGTCATCAATGAGCCGAGCGCGATCCGCCACGTCGTCCTCGACAACGCCGCCAACTACAACAAATCCGAGGTATCCCGCCGCCTGCTTGAGCCGGGCCTCGGCCGTGGCCTGCTGACAAGCGAAGGCGAAACTTGGCGGCGGCATCGCCGCATCATGGCGCCATCATTCGATCCGCGCAGCGTCACCGGTTACGCGCCGATCATGACCAACCTGACCAACCAACTGCTGGAAATCTGGGACGCATTGCCGGAGCCGCGCGAGCTCGACGTATCCGCGGCGATGATGCAATTGACGCTGCACATCATCTCAAACGCGATGTTCTCCTCAGATTCCGATGAGATCGTGGATTCGGTCGAGCGCGGCGTCGGCACCTATCAGACGAAGGTACGTCCGACCTTGCCGGACGTTTTGCACTTTCCGATCTGGCTTGCACGTCTGCTGGCACCGATTCCAACCAGGATCTTCGATGAATTCGACAGGAAAGTCGATCGGCTACTGACCGAGCGCGGCAAGATGCCGGACACGGAACCGAAAGACCTCTTAGCCCGCCTGATCGCGGCGCGCGACAGCGAAACCGGCGGTGGCATGACGCCGAAGGAAGTACGCGATCAGGTTGTCACTATTTTCATGGCCGGGCATGAAACGACGTCGCTCGCTCTATCGTGGACCTTTTATCTGCTATCGGAACATGCGGCCGCGGAGACAAAGTTGCATGAAGAATTGGCCGCTGTCCTGAACGGGCGCACGCCGACCCACGCCGATATCCCAGACCTTCGCTATACGCGGATGGTCATTGAAGAATCGATGCGCCTCTTTCCGCCGGCGCATACCTTCGGACGTGAGCCCATCGCTGACGACGAAATTCTCGGCCGTCGCATCCCCGCAGGCGCCGACGTTTTGATCTTGCCGTGGCTGCTTCACCGCAAGCCATCGCTCTGGCCCGATCCAGAGCGTTTTGACCCGGAGCGCTTTGCGCCGGAGCGGTCCGCGGCGCGGCCGCGCTTTGCCTATATTCCGTTCGGCGCCGGTGCGCGCATTTGTATCGGCGCGGCGTTCGCCATGACGGAGGCGGTGCTCATCCTGGCGACCGTCGCTCAACGGTATCGGCTGCATCTCGTGCCGGGCCACCCAGTGGAACCGCAAGGCCTGATCACGCTCCGGTTGCGCCATGGATTGCGGATGAATTTGGAGCGGCGGGCACGTTGAAATCGGTAATTCGTCCGCATGCAATTTTACTTTCCAACCCAGCGGCCGCGCCTTCGACGGACAATCTCACTACGCGCTTTCCTTGCCGGGCGAGATCCTTCATCAGCGCGTTGACCTCGGCGTCGTTGCCAACGGTACCGACGGGAAACCTGCGCGCTTCGCGGCGTGCAAAATCGAGTACGGCGCCGGAGATGCGTTCATCGAACAAGACAATATCGGCGGAGTGGAGAAGACGCACGGCGCGAAGCGTCAGCGATTCCGGATCGCCGGAGTCGATGCGTAGCCGGATGACCGAACCATTCGTGGCAGCGGAGCCGTAGCCGCGGACTTCGGCCATCAAGCGATCGAAGTCGGCCTGAGCCGGCAGGCGGCCGGCGTGGATAACCGCGCGAGCGGCAAACAGCTGCCAAAATTTTCGCCTGACGGCCGTCGACAGCCCGGCAGCTTTGATAGCGCTGCGCCAACTCTGCGCCGCCGCGGCCCAGGCGGCGAAGTTTTGCGGTAGCAGGGTTTCGAGCTTGGCGCGAATCGTCTGCGCGAAAACCGGCGCCGCACCGTCGGTAGAAATCCCGATCACCAGCGGGGAACGGTTGACGATGGCGCCAAACGCAAAATCGCAGAAAGCCGGCCTGTCGATTACGTTGACGCAGACGCCGGCAGCGCGCGCAGCTTTGGCAAAAACGCCGGCCTCCGTGTCGTCGTCGAATGCGCCGACGGCGATGACGGCGTCCAACAAATCTCGCGCTCGCCAGCCGCGCGGGTAAAGAGCGATCCGCCCGCGCGGTGGCTCGGCGGCGACCGCCCGTAGCGCATCCGAGATGTCTTCAGCGTAGACATCGACATTGGCGCCGGCAGCCGACAGCAATTCCGCTTTCCAGGCCGCAGCAGCCGTTCCGCCCGCCACCAGCGCACGCCTACCGTCAATTGCGAGGAAAATCGGCAGCCTTGCCAACGGCTTCATGCCACCGGCGAACACCGTCGTCGATTCGCGTCGAACGGTCATGGCTTCGATTCGGCGGTCAGTAGACATCCGCTTGGTAGCGCCCTTTGGCCTTGAGTTCAGCGACGAATTGCGTCGCCTCCCCGAACGTGCAACCGCCGTGCTTGGCGACAACTTCGATCAGCGTGTTTTCCACGTCTTTGGCCATACGTGTCGCGTCGCCACAGACATAGATGTGCGCGCCGTCATTGAGCCACGCCCAAAGATCGCGGCCAACTTCGCGCATGCGATGCTGGACGTAGGTTTTTTCGTCGGCATCGCGCGACCATGCCAACGTCAGGCGCGTCAGCAGGCCGCTTGCCCGCATGGCTGTGAGCTCATCTTCGTAGAAGAAATCGTAATCGCGGCGCTGGTGTCCGAAAAACAGCCAGTTGCGACCCGGCGCACCAGTGGCTTGGCGATCCTGCAGGAACGCACGGAATGGCGCGATCCCGGTGCCCGGTCCGATCATGATAATCGGCTTGGACGGATCATCGGGCAGCGCAAAATGTTGCGCCTTCTGGATGTAAACCCTCATTTTGTCGCCGGGTTCGATATGGCCGCCCAAGAAAGTCGAACAGACGCCCAACCGCGTGCGCTTGTCGATCTCGTAACGGACCGCGTCGACGGTGAGCGAAAGTAGGCCCGGATTCGACCTGAACGACGATGCGATCGAATAAACGCGGGGCTGAAGCGGATCGAGCGCCTCGATGAAAGCTTCCGGATCTGGCCTGAGACCGGGAAATTTATGCAGAGCCGCGAGCACGTCGAGAGAGGCGGCATCACCATCCGGGTCATCGCCTGCGGCAAGCTGCTTTGCCTTCTGCCGTCGTTCGCCGCCGGTGAGATAGGAGATCAGTTCGAACAGCATGTCGGGCGCGGGCGACAGCGAAACTCCATCCGTGAGTTCTTCGCGCAAGCTGCGGTCACCGATCGGAAAATCGGGTGGCATCCGCAGTTCAACCAGCACAGCGTCCACTAAACCGAGATCATTAGCCGGAAAGATGCCCAACGAATCGCCGGCGACATAGTCGAGACCGGTGCCGGCCAGATCGATATCGATGTGCCAGGTTTCCTTCCCCGATCCGGGTTTGTTGAGTCGGCGACGGGAGAGAAATGTCGCGTAAACGGGACTACCGCGGGAGCGGCCCGGCAAAGACACCGGCGCAGGCTTTGCTTCTGGCAACGGCGCTGGACCCGAAGCAGCCGGCCCACCGTCAAGCTCGGTGTAGAGTTGTTTGAGCATGCGGGAGGTTTCTTTTCCTCCCGGTACGCACAAGTTCAGCCGCGCCTCGGATTTGACGAACAGCGCGTCAGCGTAATCCTTGCAATTATATCCGCACTGGCCGCAATCTTGCTGGGCCATTGCCGCCATCATTCGCCGTGACAGCGGCTTGCCTTCAGCGAGTTTCATCCGATCCGGCATCGGCATCGCGGGGTCATGCCAGGGCGCAGCCTCGTCGGCTTCCGTCGGCGCCATTGCCGGCACGGCCGCGCCAGGCGTCAAACTCGCCAAAAGCTTTGCGGCATCTTCGGTCGATACCGGCGTGATGTTTTCCGTTAGACCGAACAGCCCGGCGAACAATCCGTTCAACCAACTGCGCTGCTCCGGGGTGAACGGAGCCGACTCAGGTATCAGTGATGGGATCGGCGGCCGCGGCGATATGCTCATCCGGCCGCCTCCAGCCCGGTCAATGCCCTGAGTGCTTCGACTTCGTGACGCCGCGTGAAGGCGAGGAAAGTTTCGTCGGGCGATTGCCGGTGCGTGAGATAGGCTTCGAGGATGCGCGCTACGGTTCGCGGTACCTCCTCTGCGACGACGTCGCGATAAAGTTCACGGCCGAACGCGGCGTTCTGTCCAAATCCGCCGCCAACCAGAATGTGATAGCCCTCAACCGCATCGGCGTCTTCACTCGCCTGGACCTTGCAGGCGAGGAGCCCGATTTCCGAAATGAAATGTTGCGCGCAGGAATTGTGACAGCCAGTGAGATGGATATTGACCGGCGTATCGAGCGGCACGCGAGCCTCGCACCAGCGTGCAATCTCTTCAGCATGCTTTTTGGTGTCGGCGGCGGCGAACTTGCAGCCGGTGTTGCCGGTGCAAGCGATGAGTCCGGAGCGAATGGCGCTGGTTGTGATCTTCAGACCAAGCGTCTCGATACGCTCAGTCGCGGCCGCCACGTCTGCATCTGGTATGCCGGAAATCAGGAGGTTTTGCCAAACTGTCAACCGCAGGTCGCCGTCACCAAGCGCGTGCGCAACGTCGGCGAGCCCGCGCATCTGCGCGACCGACATGCGGCCGACCGGCACGACCACGCCGATCCAGTTGAGACCGGACTGTTTTTGCGGGTGGACGCCGAGATGGGCGGTGCGGCTAGTCGCCGGTCGTTGCGCCAGCGCACCCGGCTGCGCCCGCTCGAGCTTGCGTCCGAGCTTCTCCTCGAGGAGTGCGACGAATTTCTCGACGCCCATGGCATCGAGCACATATTTCAACCGCGCTTTGGTACGGTCGACGCGGTTTCCGTGATCGATGAATAGCCGCACGACCGCGTCGGCTACCATGCAGGCATCCTTCGGTCGCACCAAAATGCCGGTTTCGCGCGCGAATTCCCGGTGACCGGTAATGCCGCCGAGGCCAAGCTTGAACCAGACTCCGGGCGAAAGCCCAAAGCCGTCGTTCACTTGCACCGCTTGGAAGGCGATATCGTTGGTGTCTTCGAGCACGGCAATGCTGCCGGCACCGTCGAAGGCGACGTTGAATTTGCGGGGGAGACCGTAGAGCGACCGGTCATTGAGGATGTGAAAGTGCCACTCGCGCGCATACGGGCGAGTGTCGATAAGCTCTTGTGGATCGATGCCGGCAGTGGGAGTGCCGGTGACATTGCGGATATTGTCGGCACCCGAACCGCGCGAGCAGAGTCCGAGATCCTGGATCGCCTCGATCAGGGCGACGGCGTTGTGCGCATCGACTTCGCGGATCTGGACGTTGGCGCGCGTCGTGACGTGGGTGTAACCGCCGCCGTAACGCTCCGCCAAATCGGCAAGGCCAGCAAACTGCGCCGCCTTGAGAATCCCATTCGGGATGCGCAGGCGGCACATATACGAGTTCTGGTTCGGCGCGACGTAGAACAAGCCAAAGAATCGCCAGCGGAAGTTATCCGGAGGTTTCGGATATTCGCCCGCGGCGGCGTGCTGCTTCAGCCGCTCATAAGAATCGAACGGATGCTGCTCGCGCTTGAACTTTTCCGGATCGGACAACTTGCCGCCGGCAGCAAGTACGCGATTCTGCGCTTTCAGCGCGGCGGCGTCCGGCCCCACCGGTTCGGATGCAGTCGAAGCGGCAGCAACCCCGCCACCGGTAATGCTCAGCGCCGCCTTGGCAATCTGCGCACCGGCAACGAACCCTTCCAGGTAACGCTTCTGTTCGGGCTCGAAGTCTCCGGTCTGCCCGGTAGCGACAGCCTTAAGATCGACCTCAGTCATTCCGCTCCAACTGGCCTAAAGCCGTGGTGCGGCCCCACATTTCACAAAGCCACCGGGCCCACCAAAGCTCGCTTATGCTGCAAAGCAGCAAATGGCATGCCAGTCGTACCGACTTGAAATCATTAAATTTCCCGGGACTGGAGACCGATTCCCTGCCTCACGTTCCAGCAGCGCCCGTTGAATTCTTGGGCAGGGAGCAGAAAGAGGCCGGGCAAGCCTCATTTCCGCTGGCTTCCGGGCTCAATGGGACGGAAATCTTCCGCGGGCGCTCAAGGGGGCTTAGGCAATGGGCGATGTTTTTTCGATTCTGGCCGAGGTCGACGGCTTTTGCAGCCAGGTTTCGACTGCAATCCATAGTGTCGAATTACCATTCTACACGACGTTGACGCTCGTTGTGGTCTTAAGCGTTATTCTGTTTCCGCCCAGGGACGATCTGGACCAGGTCTAGGCACACCTCTGCACTGGGAACCGCTCCGGGTACTCAGGAGTTTTGTCTTGGGTATCGAGTCCTGGCCATCGAATCTGGAGCAACAAAAATGTTGAGCCTTGTCGTCACGCTTCTGATCATCGCGCTGATCGCCGCCGTCCTCGGGTTTGGCGGCATCGCAGGCGCTGCAGTCGGCATCGCTAAAATCGTGTTTTTCGTCGCAATCGTTCTTTTCCTGATTTCGCTGATCGCGGGCGGCATGCGCGGCGGCTTCGGTCGGAGGCTATAGGGCGCTATATAGCGATCGCGTGAGGCGCCGCCTTAAATTCAGGCGGCGTCCTGTTTTTATTTCTTCCGGCTATGGACCGGGCTCAGCTCCGGCTATAGACCGGGCTCAGCGTCGTTTCCCGCTGAGGCGGGGAGCAGGGCTTTGGTAATTGCGGTCCATGCCAGATTTTTCAGATCGACGAGTGGCGGATTGGCGACCACCGTCGCGGTGTTGGCATGTTGGCCGCAACCATCGACCAGGACCGAAATTTTGATCTCGCCGTCGGTATAATAACTGTCGCCTTCGGCGTTGCGCCCGTCGAGGGTCGGCCCGACGCCGCTCACTTCATAGATACTGGTGACGACCTTGGCGGCTGCCAGATCGGCGGTCAGCAAATCCCGTTCGGCGTCGACGTTGGGCGCGATATGATGGGTAATGCGGGCGTCGCGGTGGCTTATGCCCACGCCGCGATCGAAGGTAACGGCGCCGAGCCAAACCGCCCGCCCCTCCTGGCCGCGATCAAGCACCTTCCAGAACCGCACATGATGCCGACGGTCAGCGCTCTTTCCGGCCGGCTTTTCAAAAGCAAGGTCTTCCCGCTTGCCCTGGAAGTACAGGTTGCTGACCGGCGCATCGCGGTAAGGACGATCGAGCAAAACACTGCCGGCAATTTCGATGCTCGAGCGCAAGGTGATCGGGTCGGCAGGATACCAGGTTGCAGCCGCCATGGCGCAGAGCAGATCCTGCTTCGATCCGACCGTACCGACGTTGATTGGATCGCCGGGGATACCTTCGCCGTTGCGCGTCACCATGGAGAGGCCGGCAAGGTCCCTTTGGTGCTCGTAATGCCGCCAAGTCAACGGCAGCAGGAAATAAGCCAATGCTCCGTACAGAGCGGCAACGATTGCGATAGCCGCAAACGCGAGTCTGGCATCTCGGCGTAGTGCCTGAAGCATCGCGAACGATCCTCAGGCACATTTGAACGGTGCGGATTGAATCTTGCAAGTTGGGGCTTGCAAGTTGGGCTTTACAAATTGGGGCCTGCAACCACTCCGCCCGCATACCCTTCGTTGTCAGTGCAGGTGCGACCAGACCCACGCGATCGCGAATTTTACCGAAGCCTCCACGATCCAGCCGAATACCACGACGCCGGCAAAGCCTATGGAGGCCCACGCCGCCAGCTTCGAGCGCGACAATTCGAGTGCGGCAATCGCCGGTCGCATGGTTTCCACCGCCACCGTATGCTGATCGAGTTTTCGCGTCAGCGCGGCGATCGCCGCACGGCTTTCGGCATGCCAGCGTTCGCGGATGTCGCGGTCTTCATCAGCCCGGTCGCGGAGATCGCGAACACTAGCTTCGATCGACCCAATCACGCGGCTGATCTGATCTAATTTGCCCGACATGCGCGCACTCTTTTCGGTCTCGAGGTTTGCTCACGCAAGGACGGCCAGATCGGCGATCAGATCGTCATAGGCGAAGCCTTCAGGGCTCTTCCTGTTGACGAGACATTCTTCGGAAACGTATGCGACGGCTTCGTCGCAATATTGCTGCAAAAATCCTTCCGTCATGACCTGTAAGGCGCCCCAACTGACGACATGCAAACCGTCGGCTCGCCGCCCGACCAGCGGGACGTAGTGACCGCCCTCGATCGCCGCACCGGGGATCACTTGCCAGATTTTTCCCTGCTTGCTTTGCGCAACGGCCGACGAAGGCAGCTGCAAGCCGATGCCGGCGATGCCGAATAAATACGTCGCTTGATACAAGTGCTCGACATTGCCGGGTTCCAGAGCGAGGTAAGCGGCGATCTTGTGCCGAACGCCGCGTGCATCCACGATGCCGGTCCCGCGCCGGTAGTTGGCCGCCTCCACCACATCGGTGCCTTGATCGGTGTCGGGGCGCGCCGGATCGAAGCCGGTCACAGCCCCATAATCGCCGAGCACATCTGCATCGGTGAAGGTCACCACGCGGCCGGCCTCGCGCGCGAGCAGCATCGTCTCGTGCGCCGCGCCGGCCCACACGCAATCGCCGTAGCGGTCGTTCGCGAGCATGCCCCAATTTCGCGTGCCGATACTTAAGTCATGCCCAAAAGCCGCCGGCAGCGGCGGCAGCGCGGCGGCATTGGTGTAACTCGCGAGCTTGAGCCGCGCCGCGCCCGGCCGCGCCGGTTTCTTGCCAAGCCTGAAGGTCATTTCGCGCGCCAGCCGGAAACCACGACCCCATGCTTCGATTTGCCGATGAAAGCCGGCGCGGATGCCTGCGATGGCAGCGCTCTGAAGCGGGCGGACTGGGTTGATGGCGCGGCGCTACACAGGTCGGCTTCGACGGCCTGCACCGCTGCGTTCGAAAGAGTCGAGATCGCGGTCTGTCCGGTGACAGCGAAAACCACGTCGGCAATAGACGCAAGCGTCGGGACGATGCCGCAAACGGCCGCCGTCCCGGCTTGGATATTGCCTTCGATGGTCGATGTGGCTTGCTCGATCTGGGCCGTCGTGCAACCGCCGAGGCCAATGAATGCAGACAAAGCGGAGGCGAGCATAAGCTTTCGCATGCGAAACTCCTTCGGTTGTGTGAAAAATGAAAAATCTGACCGGCTATTTGCTGCCGATGACCTTGCCGGTCTTGTTGCTGACCACGCTCCAGCCGGCCGCAGCGATCGCCACTGCCGCGGAAATGATGGCGTCGGCGGAGCCGGCAGGAATGATATTTTTCGCCACCAGCCAAGTGACCAGCGGCGGCAGAATGGCGCGCACGATGCCGCCCAGTTGATCCTGATTCATGCTTTTAGATCTCCTTAGTCGAGGTTGTGGAATCGGGCTGCACCGCCGCGGCGAGTACGACCTGGCACAGCTTCTGCACGTCGGAATCCGGAATCATCTGCGCGTAAAAGCCGGCTTCCTGGTCGATCCAGGCGCGTGCGGCCTTGAACGCGGCGTCAAGCTGGGCCTGCGTTGTCATCGGCGACTCTTTTTTTGGAATCCTTTGAAAGCGTTATGGCCGGACTTGTTCCGGCCATCCACGTCTTGGTTTCTGCTACGGATGAAGTCGTGGATGCCCGCGACGAGCGCGGGCATGACGACGTGCTTCAGCCATGCACGCGCGCCGCCTGAAAGTGCATCGCGTCCACCGCGCCGGGGAGCCAATCGCCGCCCCAGACCCAGCCCTCCTCGATAAATTTCACGACGATCAGGCTATCGTGCTGGAACACATGATGCGGCGAATGGAATGGATTATCGGCGGCATCAAAATCGATCGCGCATGCGAATGCGTGCATGGACAGCGCCGCGCCGCCGCGCATAACGCGCAGATTGTACGAACCATCGTAAACGTCGTAGCGGAGCTTCTTGATGGTATCGAGGCTTTTGCCGGCTGCATCCCAAATCGCGTTGAGCACACGCACCAGACTCTCTGCGCATTTCTTATGGATGAGGATATGGGAGACAGGCACCGCGCCGACGTGCAGCGGCCACGGGCAGGCAACGTCGACTGTGTTGGCATGCAGCCAGTTGGCGACGCGCGGATCGCCGTAGAAGGCGAGACAGTCGCGCTGTAGCGGCCAGGTAGGGCGGCGAGCAATCGGGTTGGCTGGCGGCGATTGCGAGCCGCCGGAAAGATTATTCATGCGCCGGCTCCCGGGAGAAAGCATCGAACCTGCGTGACGCCGTCGGCGTCTTGATAAGGCCACACTACCGCCGGACCGAAACGGTTTGGCTCCGTCACCAGCGCGCTCGGCGGCACGTCGATCCACTCGCCATGCAGGCGGACGCGGTATTGTCCCTCCCTCACCTCCCAATCGACGTCGTCGATCTGCGCGCCGTCGGCGAACGAGCAGCAAAGACCCTTGCCGCTGGCGAGC
>JASHSY010000063.1 GCA_030040825.1 Xanthobacteraceae bacterium | reverse complement strand
TGTCCCAATCGCTCGAGCAACTGGTCGTCGCCCGGATCGTTCAAGGCGCCGGCGGGGCGATGATGACGCCGGTAGGCCGCCTCATTGTGGTGCGCAGCATCGACAAGACGCTGCTGGTCAACGCGATGTCGTGGGTGACAATCCCGGCGCTGATCGGACCGATTTGCGGTCCGCCGCTTGGCGGCTTCATTACGACATACGCATCGTGGCACTGGATCTTCTTTATCAACGTGCCGATCGGACTGATCGGACTGATCTTGGCAACCCGCTATATCCCCGACGTCCACGCCGAGTTGCCGCCGCGGTTCGACTTCGTCGGTTTTGTTTTGTCCGGGCTTGGGATCGGCGGATTGGCTTTCGGCCTTTCAATCATGGGGCTCGAGTATTTGCCCGTGACCGTCGTTGGCGCGCTTCTCGCCGTCGGCGCGGTCGCAACAACGGCCTACATCGTGCACGCTCGTCGCACGCCTGCGCCGATTCTCGATCTTCGTTTGTTCAAGTTTCAGACCTTCCGCGCCAGTATCTTCGGCGGGTTCTTCTTTCGTCTCGGCATCGGCGCCCTGCCCTTCCTGTTGCCGCTCCTCTTGCAAATCGGCTTCGACCTGTCACCGTTTCAGTCCGGGCTCATCACCTTCACCAGCGCGGTCGGCTCGATGTTCATGAAGGCCGCGGTCGCCGGCGTGCTCAAGTATTTCGGTTATCGAACCGTGCTGGTCTACAATGCTCTCATAAGCGCGGCTTTTCTTGCCGCCTGCGCCAGCTTCGTCCCGGGCATGCCGTTTGCCATCATGATTGTCATCCTGCTCAGCGGCGGCTTTTTTCGCTCGTTGCAATTTACCTCCATCAACACCATTGCTTACGCCGAGCTCGAACCGCAGCTGATGAGCAAAGCAACGACGCTCATGGCGGTCGCACAACAATTGGCGCTGTCAACCGGCGTCGCGGTCGGCGCTCTGGTGGTCGAACTCACCCTGTGGGCCAAGCACACGAGCACAATGGGGGCTTACGATTTTCCGCCGGCTTTTCTGATCGTTGGAGCGCTTACCGCGTCGGCCAGCCTGATTTTTTTGAAGCTCACACCGGACGCCGGCGCGGAACTCGCGGGCCGCAAACGGGCGGCTACTACGACGGCAGAGGAAAGATCCTCAAGTTAGGCCACCAGCGCGCCGCGAAAACCGCGCGCCAGCAGATAGAGCTCGGCGGAATCGCTTCGGCTGGCCGGCGGCTTGACGTGCTTGACGCTCGCAAAATCGCGCTTGAGTTCGGCGAGCAGTGTCGCCTCGGTGCCGCCTTGCAGAACTTTGCAGAGAAAGCTGCCGCCCGGACCCAATACGTCACGTGCAAAGGCGGCTGCGGCCTCCGCCAACGCCATAATACGCAAATGGTCGGTCTGCCGGTGACCGGTGGTGTTGGCCGCCATATCGGAAAGCACCACATCGGCCGTTCCCCGCGGCCCGCCGCCGAGCAATGCTTTCAGACGTTGCAGCGCGCCCTCGTCGAGGAAATCCTGCAACAGGAATTCGACGCCGGCAATCGGTTTCATTTCAAGTATGTCGAGCGCGACCACCCGTCCGTTCCGCCCGACCCGTTTTGCGGCAACTTCGCTCCACCCGCCGGGCGCCGCACCGAGATCGATGACGTTCATACCTGCCTTGAACAGGTGATGCTTGTCGTCGATTTCGGCAAGCTTGTAGGCCGCGCGGGAGCGAAAACCTTCGCGCTTGGCCCGCGCGACATATGGGTCGCTGATCTGGCGCTCAAGCCACGCCCGCGAAGACGGCGTGCGACGTTTCTCTCGCTTAAGCCGCGCCATGATGCGTCAGGCTTCGCCCCAAACTCCGTCGGCGCGCATCATTTCGACCAACATTCCCTCACGCAGCCCACGATCGGCAACGCGCAATCGCGGGCACGGAAAGAAACGGCGAATAGCGTCGAGTATGGCACAACCGGCGAGAACCAAATCGGCGCGCTCGGCGCCGATGCAAGGATTGGCTGCGCGCTCGTCGAAACTCATCGCCATGAGTTCGCCAACGACGCGCGATATCTGATGATCCGACAACCAGCAGCCGTCAACGCGACGCCGGTCATATCGCCGCAGCTTGAGAAATACCCCGGCGATCGTCGTCACCGTGCCGGAAGTTCCGAGCATGTGAAAGTCGTCGAGTCCAGCGCGATGATCGGCGGCAAACTTTTCGACCAAAGCGGCAACCTCGTCTACCATCGCGTCGTAGACTTCGCGCGGCACCGATTTGCCGCCATAGCGCTCGGCGAGTGTCACGACACCGACCGGCAGCGATGCCCAGCCTAGAATGTCGGGCAAGGGCGGCCCGCGCCGGCCCCCGTTCGGCCGCCCCAGGCGTACAAGCTCGGACGAACCGCCGCCGATGTCGAAGAGAATGACGCCGGAAGCCGCCGGGTCGAACAATTCGGTGCAGCCGGCCGCCGCCAACCGCGCCTCGGTCGCCGAATCGACAATTTCGAGTTCAAGGCCGGCTTGCTCGGCGACGCGGGTGCGGAACGTTTCGCCGTTCTCAGCTGCACGGCAAGCCTCGGTGGCAATGAGCCGCGCGCGCTTGACGCCGCGCGCTCGCATTTTATCGCGACAGACCAACAGCGCATCTACCGCGCGCGCAATGGCCGCCTCGCTGATACGGCGTGATACGGCTACGCCCTCGCCAAGACGAATGATGCGGGAGAAAGCATCGACGACGCGAAAGCCTTCCGCGGTTGGGCGCGCGATAAGAAGCCGGCAATTGTTGGTTCCAAGATCGAGCGCCGCATAAGTGCCGTCGGTATGCTCGCCTCCACCGCCGCGGAGGTCATCGCGACGAATGCCGTACGGCGTTCGACGAGGCCAGCGCCTGCGCGGCGCTCCACGCCCGTCGAGGCCGCCGGTGGGCGGAGCCTCCTCGCTCATTGCCATACCTTCCTGCTACGCCGGAGTTCTGCGCTCTACGGCGAGCGTATTTAATCGCTTAATCCGAGCCAATGTAACAGGCGTGAAGCGAGCGGCCAATACTGTGCTTCTCGCGCCTACGAGCCATGTGAGCGGCGAACCTTGTCCCAGTCCGACAACTCCACTATGTCACCGCGATACAAATTCGCTCGGGATTCGACCGGAATGAACTTGCGCGAACTTGCCAACCGACGGGCGAAGAAACTGTCCGAAACCGATCTGGCGGCCGAAAGGTTGGCAGTTCAAAAATTTGCCGTGGGACAATCCGTCCCACGCAGTGAAGATCCCATGCTGCTGCGCGGGCATGGACAGTATACCGATGACATTAGCCTTCCCGACCAAGCCTACGCGGTGATGGTACGGAGCCGTCACGCGCACGGTGTTATTCGCGCCATCAACGCCGACACGGCACGGAAGATGCCTCATGTGCTGGCGGTCTACACCGCCGCCGATCTCGAAGACTACGGACCGCTCAAATGCGTCGTTCCGCTCAAGAATCGCGACGGCACGCCGATGCTCAAGCCGTGGCGCGGCGCGCTTGCTAAGGGCAGAGTCCGCTACGTTGGCGACCCGGTCGCGTGCGTGATCGCCGAGTCGGTCCTTGCCGCCAAGGACGCGTCGGAGGCCGTCGAGATCGACGTCGAGCCTCTGCCTTCGGTCATCTTCCCAGAGGCTGCGGTGGGCGACGGCGCGCCGCGCCTTTACGATGACGTGCCCGGCAATATTCCGCTCGATTTCCACTTCGGGGACGCGACCGCCGTAGAAGCTGCATTCGCAAAAGCCGCGCACGTGACGCGCTTAAAGCTCGTGAACAGCCGTCTCGTCGTCAACGCAATGGAACCGCGCGCCGCGGTAGCCGCCTACGAAGGCGGACGCTTTACATTCTATGTCGGTTCGCAGGGCGTTACCGGGATGCGGGCGCAGGTGGCGGACGCATTCGGCCTCGATCCAAAATCCGTGCACGTCGTGACCGGTCAGGTCGGCGGCTCATTCGGAATGAAGGGCGTGCTTTTCCCCGAGTATGTCTGCATTCTGCACGGCGCACGCGCGCTCGGCCGGCCGGTCAAATGGACCGATGAGCGCTCCGGCAGCTTTCTTTCCGATAGCCACGGCCGCGATCAGGAATTCCTGGGTGAACTCGCCCTGGCCGACGACGGCACGTTTCTCGCGGTGCGCATGACCGGCTTTGCCGACATGGGAGCGTTTCTCTCGCCGATGGGGCCGTTTCCGGGCACGGTCAACATCGGCAAAAACGTTCAAAGCATGTACCGGACGCCGTTGATCGAAGTGTCCTCAAAGTGCGTATTCACCAACACTACGCAGATCGGCCCATATCGCGGCGCCGGACGGCCAGAAGGCAATTATTTCATGGAGCGGCTGATTGACACGGCCGCTGCCGAAATTGGAATCGATCGCGTCGTGCTCCGCCGGCGCAATCAAATTCGGCGGAGCGACTTGCCCTACCAGACCGCTTCCGGCGTGACCTACGACAGCGGCGACTTTGCCGCGCTCACCAAACAGGCACTTGAACTCGCCGACATCAAGGGATTTGCGCGCCGTAAGCGCGAAAGCACGCGGCGCGGCAAGCTTCGCGGCTGCGGCATCGGTAATTTTTTGGAGGTCACCGCACCGCCGTCAAAGGAACTAGCCGCCATATCGTTCGATGCGGACGGCATGGTGACCATCGCCACCGGCACGCTCGATTTCGGCATGGGCCATGCCACGCCGTTCGCACAAGTATTGAGCGACAAGCTCGGCGTGCCGATCGAGAAGATCAGGTTGGTGCAAGGCGACAGCGACAAAGTCGTGATGGGCGGAGGCAGTGGCGGTTCAAAATCGCTGATGCACAGTGGCACGGCGATTGTGGAAGCCGCTGCAAAAGTGATCGATAAAGGCAAAGAGATCGCGAGCCACGTGCTCGAAGCTGCACCCTCCGACATCGAGTTCGAACAAGGCCGCTTCCTCATCGCGGGAACCGACCGCGCCATATCAGTCATGGATCTCGCCCAGACTTTGCGTAACGGCCGCGCCAAGCTTCCCGCCGATGCTCCGCAATCGCTCGACGTCAGTCACATCAGCGACGGACCGGGTGCACCGACCTTCCCCAATGGCTGTCACATCGCCGAAGTCGAGCTCGATCCGGAGACCGGCGTCGTCGAGTTGGTGAAATATTCCTGCGTCAATGATTTCGGCACCGTGGTCAATCCAATGATTGTCGCCGGTCAGCTTCACGGCGGCGTGGTGCAGGGCATCGGCCAGGCGCTGATGGAAATGACGGCGTATGACGATGATGGGCAATTGCTCACCGGCTCGTTCCTGGACTACGCCATGCCGCGAGCGGCGGACGTGCCGTCCTTTGTGCTTGCCGAGCACCCGGTGCCGGCGAAAACCAATCCGCTTGGCGTCAAGGGGTGCGGTGAGGCTGGCTGCGCCGGCTCGCTCGCGTCGGTGATGAATGCTGTCCTCGATGCGCTCGCCGCTCGCGGCATCCGGCATCTGGACATGCCGCTGACACCGTTTCGGATCTGGCAAGCGCTGCATGCAGCCGATAGCGCCGGCGCAAGATCGCCAGCGCAATGACGCAAGCGGTATCGGTACCGGTTCGCCACTTCAGCGAATTGCGGGTGGTTGCACCGATTTGCGCGGCGCATTTCATCAGTCATTATTACATGATCATGCTGGCGCCGCTGTTCGCGTTCGTGCGCGCTGATTATGGCGTCAGCTACACCGATCTCGCCCTCGCCCTCACCGCCTTTAATGTGGTCTCGGCAGCCCTACAAACACCTGTCGGCTTCCTAGTCGATCGTATCGGTGCGCGCGTTGTACTGATTGCCGGCGTAGCGCTTGGCGCCGCCGCGTTCGCCGTTGCTGGACTTGTTCACTCGTTTGTTGTGTTTATCGCCATGTATGCGGTCGCCGGACTCGGCAACACCGCCTATCATCCCGCCGACTATTCGCTGTTGTCGCGCACTCCGCCCGGCCGCATCGGCCAGGTATTTTCATTCCACACCTTCTCCGGAATTATCGGCGGCGCGGTTGCGCCGGTGACACTGCTGACAATACAGAGCCATTTTGGCTGGCGCGGCGCTTATATCGGCGCTGCACTACTGGGGCTGGCTATCCTTGTTCCGCTGCTGATCCAGCGATCGGCGCTCGGCGATCAAACAGCGGAGAAACGCCGGCTAGCTTCCCTAGCGAACAATACCGGCGGAGCGCAGACGCAGACCAGCGAGGCAGGGTTAAAGCTTCTCCTTTCAGCGCCGATTCTTCTCAATCTCTTCTATTTTATCCTCACGTCGGTCATGGGTGGGCTCAACAGCTTCCTGGTCGTCGCCCTCGCCGCGCTCTACGGGACGCCGGGTACTCTTGCCAACGGTGCGCTGACTGCGCTGCTCTTGATGAACGCCCTCGGCGTGCTGATCGGCGGCGCACTTGCCGTGCGAACGACGCGTCACGCCACCGTCGCAGCTCTCGGCCTAGCTTGCTCCGGCGTTGCGACCGCGCTGGTGGGATTTTTCGGCGGCCATGCCTTCACACTAATGATACTCGCGTCACTTTCCGGATTCTTTGTCGGAATGACCAGCCCGTCGCGCGATATGCTGGTGCGCGCGGTGACGCCGCCGGACGCCTATGGCCGGGTTTTCGGATTCGTATCTTCGGGGTTTAACATTGGCGCAATGATAGCGCCGACCGTATACGGAATGATGATGGACCACGGCGTACCGCGCGCGCTGTTTTTGTTTTCAGCTGCGTGCAGCATTCTCTGCATCGGTACGGTGGTATTCGGTTTTTCCGGACGCGAGCAGCGCTGACTGATTTTTGGTATTACAATAATCGTCCGCGGTAATGGAAGGTGTAAGTTATTTTGCTTAGACGTTTGTACGTATTCGAAATTTTGTTTGGTTCGATCTGCTCTTAACTCATTATTCCCGGCCGCAGCGCAAGATCAGCGCACCGCGGACTTCGGGGAAAATGGCCAGCGTTGCTCACATTACGCGCGAAGTTTCTGCCAACGTGCTTGCCGCTGAAACACTGCGCCTGGCGGTCGACGCTTGTCCCTATGCAATGGTGATGACGGATAGTGCTGGGCGGATCGTCCTCGTCAATGCCGAAACCGAGCGATTATTCGGGTACGCGCGCGAGGAACTGGTCGGCAACGCCATCGAGTTCCTGCTGCCGGAGCGGCTACGCGAAGGTCACACCCGCGTGCGCCGCGAGTTCACACTCCATCCAGCACCCCGCAAGCTCAGCTCCGGCCGGAACTTGCTCGGCCGGCACCGCGATGGTCGCGAGTTTCCGATCGATATCGGGCTTTATCCCCTCCCCAGCAGTGGAATTTCGATGGTGCTCAACGTCATCGTCGACAAAGCCGAGGCCAAACGCATGGACCGGCTGAAGGATGAATTTGTTTCAACAGTTAGCCACGAGTTGCGCACGCCGTTGACGTCGATTGCCGGCTCACTTGGCCTTTTGATTGGCGGCGCAGCCGGTACGTTACCCGAACCCGCCGCGCGTTTGATCCGTATCGCGCAAAACAACAGTCAACGGCTGATACGGCTAATCAATGACATCCTCGATATCGAGAAAATCGAGTCCGGCCAGCTCGTTTTTAATTTCAAGCGGCTGAGCGCACGCGCCCTGGCCGAGCAGGTCATTGATGCCAACCGCGGCTATGCTGACGGTTTTCATGTCCAAATTCGGCTCGATGCAGCCGCGACTGCCGGCGAGGTTTATGTCGATCCCGACCGGCTGTCCCAGGTCATCACCAACCTTTTGTCGAACGCGATAAAATTCTCGCCGCCGGACGGCGAGGTCGATGTCACTGTCGAAGAAAATCAGGGTTCGGTGCGCATCGCAGTCCGCGACCATGGCAACGGAATTCCCACGGAGTTTCGGCCGCGCATTTTCGAGAAATTCGCGCAGGCGGACACAACCGATGCACGGAAAAAAGGCGGCACCGGGCTGGGTCTTAGCATCGTCAGACAGATCGTCACGCGGCTAGGTGGAACGGTCGGTTTTGACGACGCGCCGGGCGGCGGCACCGTGTTTTTTGTCGATTTGCCTACCTGGGACCAGATCGCCGCGCGCGAGAGCGACACCGAAAGTGGCATGCATGCGGGGCGTATTTTGTTGTGCGGGAGCGATCCCGACGCGGCATTGGCACTGCGCGAAAACTTGCGCCCGAGCAGCTTCACAACAGATTTCGCCTATAGCGCCGCCGATGCGATCGCCCGATCGCAAAACGGCGGCTACGATGCGATCATTGTCGACACCGACGTGCCAGATGGTGGAGCCGGGCTGGTCCGCGACCTTCGCGCTCAGCCGGCGACGTACAAAACACCAATTGTCGCTCTCTCCGCCGACGGTGAATTTGCACGGCACCGGGCCAGCGGGGCTCAAACGAGCGTCACTGAATGGGTGCGCAAACCGGTCGATATCGATCGGCTGGCGCCAATTCTCGTTCGCCTCATCATCCAGCGCGGCAGTAGCCGGCCAAGCATTCTGCATGTCGACGACGATCAGGACATGCTGGAAATCGTGGCGCAGACGCTCGATACGACCGCGCACGTGATCTCCGTCGATTCGATCGAGGGCGCACGCTATGCGCTGCTGGTTCACAACTTCGATCTGGCGATTTTAGACATCGGATTGGGAGCGGTCTCGGGGTTGGATTTGCTTCCCGATTTACGCCGCAGGGATGCGCCTATTCCGGTCATTATTTTTTCCGCGCACGCCGCCAATCTGAAGGATAACCCGCAAATCCGGGCCAACTTGAATAAAGCGTCGACCGCTTCGTTGCGTGATTTGGTGAGCGCCGTCCACGACCGCCTGATGTTGCAATCGCCGGCCGTGCAGGAAACGGCATGAGCGGCGTCCGCATCCTTCACGTTGACGATGAGCCCGACATTCGCGAGGTCGTCGATATTTCGCTCGGCCTCAATCCCGAATTTGAGGTGCGTGCGTGCTCTTCCGGAGCTGAAGCCGTGGTCACCGCCGCCGATTGGTCCCCTCGTCTGATCCTGCTCGACGTGATGATGCCGGAAATGGACGGACCGGCGACCCTGGTGCATTTGCGCGAAGATACGCGAACCGCCGCAATACCGGTCCTCTTCATGACTGCACGCGCGCAAACGCGGGAAATCGAACATTTCATCGCTCTCGGCGCGCAGGGCGTGATCTGCAAGCCGTTCGACCCCATGACGCTGGCCTTTCAGGTGCAAAGCCACCTCCAGGCGCTCGATCGGCCGTGAGCAAAAGTGGGCGACGCCAGATACCGCGTGCCATGAACTATTCGGGCTTTTATCGCCAACTACCCCTCGCCATCGCCGTCGCCGCGCTGGCGTCGATGGCCGTGCGGGCCGATCGGCGCGATGGCGGCCGCGTCGACGGCTTTAACGTCGTGGCCGTTGCGCACCATCCCTTTGGCAGCGAGACCGCAAAGGTCTCGATTGCTGAAGCTAAATCTCTTGGCGCCCGTGCGATCAGCATCATCCTTTTTCTGTCGCAGCCGACGCCGGTCAGTCCAAACTTGACGCGTGGACCGGATATGCCGGACGCGGAGTTGCGCGCTGCGATTCGCAATGCACACGAGCTCAATCTCACGGTGCTGGTGAAACCGCAGGTGTTTGTACCGAAAAGCTGGGCCGGCGCCATTGCCATGACATCCGAAGACGACTGGCAGCAATGGTTCGCCAATTATCGGAACGAATTGGATCGCATTGCACATATTGCCGCGGAGGAAAAAGCCGATGCACTGGTGATCGGTACCGAGCTGTCCGCGACCGAACAGCGTCCGGAATGGAACATCGTGATCGACGCTGCACGCGCAGTCTTTCCAGGACGGCTCCTTTATATGGCGCATGGCGTTGAAGAGGCCGAAAGCGTGCCGTTTTGGGGCCGGCTCGATGCGATTGGCGTAACCCTTTATCCGCGGCTCGGACCGGACGCCGACCGAAACGGCCGCCGCGCCGAGATGCACGTCATCGCGGATCGACTGGAGGCGCTCGCCGTACGATCAGGCAAACCGATCGTTGTTGGCGAAATCGGACTACGCTCGGCAACCGGCGCCGCCGCCAAGCCGTGGGAAAGCGCCGAAGAGCGCCCAAGCTTGCCTGACCCTGCTCTACAGGCGGACGTCATCGCGGACTGGCTCGCTGAGCTCGACCGGCCGTCGATTGAAGGCGTCATGATCTGGGAGTGGCTCACGAATCCCGATGCGGGCGGACTGAACGACACAGATTTCACCGTTCAGGGCAAACCGGCGGAGCGTGTTCTCCTATGCGCATGGACGGAGCAATGCGCGACAGACTGGGCTATCGTCCGGTTGCCGTGAGCTTTAGAACTGTCGCCAAATGCCGAGTAGTGCGCCATTCTCCTGCAGCGCGTTGCGGCCGGCATAAGTCGTATATCCGCCGAACTGCAGCGACCAGATGTCGGTCAATGAATAAACCGCGCTGAGCTGGAGTTTCTCGTAATCATAGCTCCCGCCGAAGATCGAGATACCCGAACCCTCCGAGACCACATTGAAGCTCTGCGCCAGCAACAGCCAACGCGGGACGATCTTTATGCCGACCGTTCCGTCCGCGCGGAATTCACTGGGATATCCGTCAGTACGGACACGCTCGGCGATTTCCACGTCAAAGAAGGTGTATCTGTCCCAAATCTGGAAACTATGGCCAAGCAGCGCACGAATATCGGTCTCCACATCGGTATAGCCGACCGCGGCCGCGTTCGAGGTTTGAGAGGTGCCAGGTATCCGCAGCGTAGCTTGGCCGGATACAACCCAGGCCGGGGCCCGGAAAAACGCATAGCGCGCGCCGACTTCGGTATAGTTCAAACCGGTGCGCGATGCATCCGTCGGTGCGGCGATGTCGATATGCTGCAATCCCGGATTGAAGATAGCCGTTAATCGGTCGGTGAGACCGTATTCAAGCAGCGCATTGAGTTCGTATTTGTCGTAGCGCGGGGTTGGCGCAAGTCCGCTGTCGGTGAAGTAGGTATTTGCCGTACCGGCGGTAAACGTCGTCAGCCAGAGGCCGGCACCTTCCGGCAATGTCCACGCGCCGGCAAAAGCCGCCGACGGCACGCAAAGCATCCCGATCAATACGCAAACGCCACGCTTCAACAAACGCCAACTCCACGCTGCGACGGCAAGCACGAAGAACAGTCACGCGGGCGCGCTGACTTCGTTTCCATGCATGAGATTTTCGGAAATACGACCACCGCCTTTGCCGTTCGCACCGTCGCCGGACATCACGACCACGCGATTGCCGCCGGCAGCCGCCGCCTGCTGAACGCTGGCGATTGTGCGCGTGAGCAACTGAATGCGGTCGACGTCGCGCTTGGCACGGCCGGTAACCGCAGCCACGGTCGCGCTCAGGTAGTCGGACGCAAGGGATTCGGGATTCGGCAGTCTCAATCTCTGCACGGTGGCGTGCAAAGTCTGGGCGAGTTCACGCGCGGCCTTTGCCCCGAGTTCCGGCGCAACGAGGACGATCATGCCGTTCTTGTACGCGGCGGCCACTGTTCCGACGGTTGCCGCAAGCCGCCGCACCGCGTGCGCCACCACGGCCAGAGCGCCGTCATTCCCGCTCTCACCGTCGGTCGGGCGATTTGCCTCGACGCGGTCAAGCGACAAAGCAAATACGGTCAAAGTCTCTTCGGCTTCGGTCCTGCAAGAAACCAAATAGGCTTCGGCCATTTCGCCGACGAAAAGGCCAGTCGCCTGATCAATCCAGGTGTTGGCGCGGCGATCGCCCCAGTTCGATAGAAAAGCGAGCAACTCGCGCTCGCGCGCTTGCCGGCGATCGAGTTCGGCCTTCAACCGCAGCGCCGCGCGTACGCGTGCAATTAGTTCAATACGGTTGACCGGCTTGGTGACATAATCGGTCGCGCCGGCGACGAAAGCGTTGGCCAGCGAATTCATGTCGTCGAGAGAGGTCACCATGATAATCGGGAGATCGGCGTAGCGCGGATCGTTGCGCATACGCGCACAAACCTCGACGCCGTCCATTTCCGGCATCACGATGTCGAGGAGCGCAATGTCGACCAGCGCGCTTGCTTCGCCGGTGCGGCCGACATCGAGAATCTTGAGTGCTTCCCAACCGGAGGCTGCGGTAACGATTTCACTGTAGCCGGCAGACAAGAGGGCGCCCTCGGTGAGATCCCGCGCGTCCTCTTGATCGTCGACCACAAGTATTCGCATCAAGAACCTCCGTATTTACACTTACATCATTGTTTTATTATTATATTTCTCTACGTATTACTGGTTTGAGACCGTGATGTCTTTCTTTCTGCCAAACAAGCGCCAAGTATTATTTTGGTATATGATGCGATAACCTGGCAGGCCGTCGCGAAACAGCGCGGGAAATGCCTTATCGAGTCGGTCATTGACGCCAACCGGGCTTTGTGGATCCGGCACGGCGATCAGCGGCGTGTCGACGCGCGCAAACAACAGAGCCAGCGCAAATGCCTCGCTCTCGGGGCCGAGTATCCCGTGCGCTCGGCCGCGGCCGAGCACAAAAGCGGGCGCGTTATCGGTGTCTGCCAACACGCCATCGCGCCCGACCGACGCCCCACCGGCCGCGAGGGTATCGAGCCGCTCGCTGGTCGTATGGCCAAAGGCGGCGTGCAGACGATCAACGGTGACCGGATCGACCATGGCGATGCTCAGCAATCCGCCAAGCCAGCCGAGCACCAGCAGCATAATTACGGTAAGCTGACGCTCCCGCGCGAGTGGAACGCGGATAACGACAGCGGCCGAAAGCACCGGCGCGACCACGAAGATTGCCGCCGGGTCGCCGAAAAACTTGCTGGCGACACAGATCGCTGTAGCGGCGATCGCACTGGCGGCAAAAACCGCCGCTGGAATCACCAAAGGCCGCCGCCGATAAACCAGCGCCAGCATTACCGCGACCATGGGTGCGCCAATTGCCAGCGCTGCGCCCATTGTCAAGCTCGCATCAAGCGCCGGGATGCCGACCATCCCGTTGCCGAACATGCGCGCGACGGTGACCGTCCACACCGACAGGCTTTGCGTCGGCGCGGCGAAGAAGCTCCAGCCGTCGCCTGGGAAGACCCACGACACGTAAGCAAATGAAAGCAGCATGAATACTGTCGGAAAGGTCAGCGCAACGACGATATTGAGCGCTGAACTGGCGATCAGCGGGGACCGTACCGCGAAGGCCAGGAACGGTACCGAGGCAAAGGCGAATGCGGCACCGGCGGGATGCGAGAAGGCCAGCGCCATCAGCGCAAGACCGACATGCATCACCTCCGACGGTCCGCTGCGCGCGCGCAGATCGTAAAGCCCAAGGCCGAACATCAGCAAAAATGCTGCAAGGAACATGTCGGCCGGACCGGCGACAACCGCGCGCACAAAAGCGGGATGAAACACAATCAACAGCGTTGCGGCGAGCGCAGCGAGATAAGGCAATCCAACCCGCCGGAATTTGAGGAAACAGAAGGAGGCAATGATTGAAAAAATTGCGGCCGCCACTAATGTCGGCGCCGGTGCTCCGGTCGGCGCCAGCCACGCAACCAGCGTGGTCGCCAGGAATGGCAGTGTCGGGTAACCAGCCACGATCCGTCCGATCGGGACCTGACCGTCGGCGGCCGTACTCGCACCCGCCCACAGTCGCAGCGTGTCATCGGCGATGAAGCCGTGTTGCACAGCGAGCGCGACAAGGGCCAGAATAATGGCGAAAGAGAGCGTGCCGATCGGCGCCACGGCCAAGGTGCGGTTCATACCGTGAGGGAACAGGCCGTTCACGGGGCAGCTCCCGCGCCGGCAAACTGCTCGTTCGTGTGTTGCGATAGTCCGTGCGGCGTTTTCTCCCAGAAAAATGGAGCATGGATCAGTTGCCAGAGCCCGCGATACGCAGCAATGGAAATGAGTATCCAGTAACCGAACAGCGTGAAGCTGAAGGGGATGAGATTGAGCCAGCCCCGCCGGATCGGTCCGAGCATCAGCAGATAGGTGAACGCGCCATTGCCGGCGAGCAAATTAAACAGGCAAAGGAACAACAAGAATTGCGGAAACAGCGGGTCAAAATTCACGGCGCTGGCAACGAGCCAAATTAGATAGAACAGCCAGAACACGGGATTGAGCAGGCCCGCCAGCACGGTGCCGCCGATAAAAAAAACAAAGCCGAGAAAACCGAGCAGGCCGGCGCTGTGGATCAGGTGCAGCGGACGCCGCGTGTGCACCAGAAGGGTCTGCATATAACCCTTCATCCAGCGGGATCGCTGCTTTATCCACTGCCCGACGCGACAACTCGCCTCCTCAAAAGTAGTCGAATCCACGACACCGACTCGATAGCCTTTTTGCCCGATGCGGATGCCGAGATCGGCATCTTCGGTGACATTGAACGGGTCCCAGGCACGCAGCTCGCGCAAAATGTCGGTGCGGAAGTGATTGGAGGTGCCTCCGAGCGGGATCGGCATGCCGAGACGCTCAAGACCCGGAAGCACTTGATCAAACCAAAGTGTGTAATCGAGAGTGAACATCCGCGTGAGCCAATTTTCATTGGCGTTATGGTAATTGAGGCGACATTGCAGGCAGGCGGTGTTCGACGGCGAGCGGCGGAAAGTCGCCACCACCTTGCGTAATTGGTCGGGTTCGGGGCGATCCTCAGCGTCGTAAATGACCAGGTATTCTCCGCGCGCAAAGCGCAGCGCGAAGTTGCAGGCTTTTGGCTTGGTTTGCGGCGACGATCTGGGGACGACGATGATTTCGAACACCCCTTCGAGGCCGAGGGTCCGCGCCACTTCGATGGTTTCTCGATCGCCGGCCTCGACCACGATCTTGATGTCGAGCTTACCCAGCGGATAATCGAGATTGCGCAAGGCTTGCGCGACCTGCGGCAGCATCGCCGCCTCGCGGAACATCGGAACGAGCACGGTGAAGATCGGCAGTTCATCTTCGCGCAGCGCGCGCGCTTCGATGGCAACGGCGTCATCGACTTCCGCCGAACGTCCGCCGCCAAGCGAAACCAGAATGCCCTTGAAAACGAAGTTGCTGAAGTAAAACAGGCTGATCGCAACATTGAGTGCGATCAACGTGGTCATCGGCGCAAGGGCAAAGCCCAACAAAGTCGCGCTTAGAAGCACGTATGCCGCAATCGTCTGCCCGGCGGTTAAAACCGTGCGGGCCGACATTCTCGGATCGAATTCCGCCAATTCGAAGACCGCCCGGCGAGATAACGCGTTGGCAAACGCTGTCTGCACGGCGAATACGATGTCGAATTTCGACACCACTACAAATTCTATCTCGGGTCCCCAGCGCTTGCGCGCGAACAATACGGTCTCGGGTCCGGGCTCGGCGGTCGCGATCAACAATCGGCCGCCGCGCCGCTGCCACGGCAGCGTCAATCGCAGCGCATAAAGATCCGCGTCGGCCGCCTGCAACAACGCCTTGTCCGGCGGTTCGCGGATAAGATCGACGAACGGCAGATCGAAATGTTGTGCATACGCTTCGTAATAGCGTCGCGGATCAATCCAGTTGCGCGATAGCAGCGAATCACCGAGGCGCACGCGCCACCGTTCGGCTAAAGCGACGGCTTCGTCGAGCTGCGACAATGTGATGACGCGTCGACCGACCAGAAGATCGCCAAGCGCACGGTCTGACGGCGAAAGTGCCATCGATCACTGGCTCGTTCGCGCCGTGCGGCGGCGGAACAGTCGCTGGAGGATGAAAAGAAGCGCGGCCGTTGCAAACAGCCACAGGCCCCCGACGATCCATGAACGGAACCGGTCGGCAATGGTCAGCCACGAGACTTGATCCGGATAGGAAACCCGCACCACCGTGTCGCGCTCGGTCGACATGGCGAGCGCCACGCCGTTGCCGTCGATGAAAGCCACGTCGCCATGATCGAGGTGAAGTTCCGCCGGGTGCGGCGCCAATCCGTCAGGCGCCAGCGGCTTGATCCAGAGGCCGGGATAATCGCCGGCGCTGACAAGTTGTGCGACCGCTCCTGCACTGAAGCCGCCGAGATCGAGCCGGGTTCGGCCGGAACGATCGGTGACCGCGACGCGCCCGCGGTCGAAATGCACCCGCGGTTTGGCTCCTGACGGCGGGCGGTCGCCGACGACAATGAAAGGCGCATCCGGTACCGGCGCGCCGCCGTTCGCTGTGAAAACAACGCTCAGCGGTGCAATATCCGGCGAAAGTTGGTTCACCACCTGGGCTAGGAGGCCGAGGATGGCGACCGGCTGATCGGCGGCGCTTGCCGGCACAAATAATCTAATGCCGCGGATAAAGTGCGGTGTCAGATCGGGGAAATCGTGCAGCTTACCATTGGAGCTTACGAGCATGAGCGTCGACGAACCGAGAATCTGAGCCGGATAACCTTGTGCTTCGAAGCGGCACTCGCCCTGGGCGCTGTCGCGCTGAACTAGCGCGCGCACATTGGCAACCGGGCCAACCAGCCCCGGCGGCAACGCAAGATCAAGATGCGTCGGCTCACCGGTTGCCGCGACGGTGCTGCCGAGCAGGCGGTCGTTAACGAAAGTGCTGACGACTGCCTTCTCCCCTGCTCCGTCGGGTGCAACCATAACATCGAGCCGCAAACGGGCCGGGCGCGTTTCCGGAGGCAATTTCCTCGTGTCGATAACCGTCGTCAGATTAGCGCGGCCGAATACGTCCGCTTGTGCCGGAGGCACTGCGAGCTGTTCGAAGCTTACGCTATCGGTTGGAAGATCGGCCGGCCCGGACTCCCCAACCGTCGCCCATCCCATCCCGCGGGTTGCGGCGCGCAACGGACTAGCGAACAACCGTCCGGCACGCACCGCATTGCTGTCGGAAACGAGAAGGGCTGGGGTGCCGCCAACGCGAACTGTGGCCAGCATGCCGAGCGGAGGCACAATGCCCGCAAATTTCGCCAAGGGCGAATCAATTACATTGGCGGCTTCTGCCAGCGGGCCGATCAAGACGACGCCGCGCACCCAGCGGTCGGTCTCATCGCGTTCGGCCAACTCCGTGGCGGCTTCGTAGCCATGATAGAATGATACACGCCGCCCGCCGGAAATCAGCGAGCGTGCGACAGTAACAGCGGTTGCAATCTCGTTTTCGGTCACGCGCCGGCTCGGCAGCACAACCGCAACCTCGCGTGGCATCAGCATAGCGACGGTCGCAACATCGAGCGATGCGCCCGCTCCGACCCCGACTTCAATCGCGGATTCCGGTCTTACCGTGAGGCTGTCGCCGACATACCGCACGTCGACACAGCGATCGAGCGTGGCCGCACCGGAATAAAGAAACAATAATTTGATGTAACCGTCTTTCGGCCGCATCCCCTCCAAGGGAATGCGGACGATGCGTCCGTGACTTTTTCCGTCGAGTGCAATGGCGGCCACCGTGCGATCGTTTGCTTCCACCTCGAGGTTGCGTTTGGCATCGTAAGCGCTGAGATCGTCGAGAACGAGCACCAGCTCGCTTGCCGTCACCAAGCCGTCTTGCGGCAACGGCACAAACAATTCCTGATGGCCCCCCAAGTTCGACAGACGCAAACCGTTGACAAAGCCGATATCCGCAAGTGTCACCTCTGAGGTCAACTCACCAGACCGCGGCGCCGGTACGGCCTGATCGCCTGCCGCAGCAACATGGGTTGGCCGGTGCGCCGTCGGCGGCAACGGCACGGTTCTCATGTCGGCCCGCGCGGTTCTGGGGATCAGCGCGAGCGCAAAAATGAGCACTACGAAAGAACGCATGTCAGACCGCCTCGGCTGCTGTCAGGATTTGTGTGAGTCGCGGAGTTGCAGTTCGCGCGTGGCGACTTCGCGCAGGACCTGGAGCGCTTTGCTCAAACGCGAGATCTCTTCCGCGGATAATCCGCGCCGATGCTGCTGTGGTGGCCGTAAAATGTCTTCGACGTCGCGGGCGGCTTTGCCGCTTGCTGGAAAGCCAACAGTTGGGCCAACCCCGACAATGCCATGAACGCAGCGGTAAGCCTCGGCCACCGCAGCCGCCGCCTTCGGCACCGCATTTGGAAACTGCGGGATCGCGGCGCATGTCCCGTCGATCTTGGCGGTCAGCGTCGCCGCGAAACGATCGCGCACACGGGCGAGTCGGTGCGCGAACGGATCAACGGTCATTGTGAATGTCCCCCGACGCGGTTTGATAAGTGAAATCGGAGGAAGCGTAAATAATATAAAGTTATATTGGTGAATCTATACTTATTAAGTACTTATACTTACGATGATATACTGTATATCGCGAACATGGTATCCCGCCATCTGGCGTGGCCGCCGCGCCGTCGTCGTTGGCAGCAGGTCCTGCAAATTGCCGACACCCTGGACCGCCCCAGGCCGGCTTTTCACCGAAAACCTTTCGACACCCGCATCACTCGGTTATCTGAAATTGCCAACCATATCGGCGATGTAGTCAGGCTCATTACCGTAGCTGAACAGACCAATCTGCTTGCGCTCAATGCGACTATCGAGGCAGCACGCGCCGGTGAAGCCGGACGCGGCTTCAGCATTGTCGCGCAGGGGGCAAAGGCGCTTGCCGCGCAAACGGCACAAGCTACAAAAACGATTGCTGATCATATTGTCATAATGCAGACCACGACGGTCGATTCATTTGTCGCGATCAAGGACATAGGCGCTACGATCAATCGAATTTCGGCAATCGCAACAACCGTCGCGGCGGCAATTGAGCAGCACGGCGGGGTAACCAGTGAGATCGCGCAAAAAGTTCAACAGGTGGCAGATGCTACGTCTCGGGTCGCCGCG
>JASHSY010000062.1 GCA_030040825.1 Xanthobacteraceae bacterium | reverse complement strand
CCCGGCACCTGCAAGGATCGCGAGATCATGCGTCACGATCCGCATCTCTTGGTCGAAGGCGCCTTGATCGCCAGTGTCGGCATGGGTGTGCATACTTGCTACATCTACGTCCGCGGCGAATTCATCCGCGAGCGCGAGCGGCTCGAAGGCGCAGTGGCGCAAGCCTACGACGCCAAGCTGATCGGCAAAAACAATATCTTTGGCCACGACTTCGACATCGTCGTTCATCACGGCGCCGGCGCGTATATCTGTGGCGAGGAGACGGCGCTACTCGAAAGCCTTGAGGGCAAGAAGGGGATGCCGCGGCTGAAACCGCCGTTCCCGGCCAATATGGGCCTTTATGGCTGTCCGACCACCGTTAACAACGTCGAGACCATCGCACAGGTGCCCGACATCATGCGCCGTGGCGCCTCTTGGTTCGCCAGCATCGGTCGGGCCAACAACACCGGCACCAAGCTATTTTGTATTTCCGGCCACGTCGAAACGCCGTGCACTGTGGAAGAGCAAATGGGCATTCCACTGCGCGAGTTGATCGAAAAACATGCCGGCGGCGTGCGTGGCGGGTGGAATAATCTACTCGCCGTTATTCCCGGCGGCTCTTCGATGCCGCTGGTTCCGGCGGGACCCGATCAGGCCGACACGTTGCTGATGGATTTTGACGGCTGTCGCGAAAAGCAATCGTCGCTCGGCACGGCGGCCGTCATTGTCATGGACAAGACCGCCGACATCGTCAAAGCGATGGCGCGCATCTCTTATTTCTACAAACACGAAAGCTGCGGCCAGTGCACGCCGTGCCGCGAAGGCATGGGCTGGATGTGGCGCGTGCTCGCCCGCATGGCTGAAGGACGCGCCCAAAGGCGCGAGATCGACATGCTGATGCAAGTCACCAAGCAGATCGAAGGCCATACCATCTGCGCATTCGGCGATGGTGCTGCCTGGCCGGTGCAGGGCTTGCTGCGGCATTTCCGGCCAGAGATTGAGCGCCGCATCGACGAATATACCGCCAATACGGATACCGCAGGCGTGCTTGATCCGCCCGTGCCTGAAGCCGCGGAGTAACAGCAATGAAAACGCCCAGGCATCTCGCCCAGCTTAACATTGGCCGCTTCCGGTATCCGACCGATGATCCGCGCATGGCCGGTTTCATGAATGCGCTCGATCTGGTGAACGGTTTGGCCGAGCGCAGCGAAGGATTTGTGTGGCGGCTAAAGGACGAAAGCGGCAATGCGACAAATTTTCGGCCATTCCCCGATCGGCAGATGGCGGTCAATTTGTCGGTGTGGGAGAGCGTAGAGACGTTGGAACGCTTCGTCTGGGAAAGCGTCCCGGCGGCACAATTATGGAAGGGGGCGCAGTGCGCGCCACTGGGCGGACAAGCGGCATGACCAAGCTCATCGTCGACGGCAAAGAGATCGACGTCCCGCCGGAATATACCTTGCTCCAGGCCTGCGAGGCCGCCGGCGCGGAGATTCCGCGCTTCTGCTTCCAGGAGCGGCTGTCGATCGCCGGCAACTGCCGGATGTGCCTTATCGAAGTGATCGGCATGCCGAAGCCGCAAGCTTCCTGCGCGATGGGCGTCAAAGATTTGCCGCCGAACAAGGACGGCGCGCCGAAGGCGTTGTCGACCCGTTCGCCAATGGTGCGCAAGGCGCGCGAAGGCGTGATGGAATTCCTGCTCATCAATCATCCGCTCGATTGTCCGATCTGCGACCAGGGCGGCGAGTGCGACCTGCAAGACCAGGCGATGGCGTACGGCGTCGATCAAAGCCGTTTCCGCGAGAATAAACGCGCTGTCGAGGATAAGTATCTCGGCGCGCTGGTTAAGACGGCGATGAATCGCTGCATCCAGTGCACGCGTTGCGTTCGTTTCGCGACCGAAGTGGCCGGCGTGCCCGAACTCGGCGCCATCGGCCGCGGCGAGGATATGGAGATCACCACCTATCTCGAAGAGGCGATGACTTCGGAATTGCAGGGCAACGTCGTCGATCTTTGCCCGGTCGGTGCGCTGACGTCGAAGCCTTACGAATTTGCCGCGCGCTCGTGGGAGTTGAACAAGACCGAATCGATCGACGTGATGGACGCGCTCGGCTCGGCCATCCGCATCGACACACGCGGGCGCGAAGTGATGCGTATCCTGCCGCGGGTTAACGACGACGTGAACGAGCAATGGATTTCCGATAAGACCCGGCATGTGGTGGATGGATTGCGCACGCAGCGCCTCGACCAGCCCTATGTGCGGGAGGGCGGCAAATTGCAGACGGCGTCATGGAGCACGGCATTTGACGCTATCGCCAAGAAGCTCGCCCGCGCCAATCCCAAACGCATCGGCGCGATCGTCGGCGACCTCGCCGCGGTGGAGGAGGTTTTCGCGCTGAGGGATTTGATGACGCGGCTTGGCGTCGCCAACCTCGATTGCCGCCAGGATGGGTCGGCGCTTGACCCGAAATGGGGTCGTGCCAGCTACCTGTTCAATTCCACGATTGCCGGCATCGACACAGCCGACGCGCTGCTTCTGATCGGCAGCAATCCGCGGCGCGAGGCAGCGGTGCTGAATGCGCGTATCCGCAAGCGCTGGCGCAGCGCAAAAAGTTTCCCGATCGGGCTGATCGGCGCGAAAATTCCGCTGACCTACCCGTATGACTATCTGGGCGCGGGCCCGGAAACGCTTGCCGACATTTCCCGCCACAGCTTTGCCGACGCAATGCGCAAGGCAGAACGGCCACTGATCGTTCTCGGCGCGGATGCGCTCGCACGGCCCGATGGCGCCGCGATAGCTTCGCTGGCGGCAAAAGCCGCCGTCGATCTTGGCGCGGTCAAGGACGGCTGGAACGGCTTTAGCGTGCTCCATCAAGCCGCTTCCCGCGTCGGCGCTCTCGATCTTGGTTTCCTGCCGGGCGAGGGGGCCTTGTCGGCCCGCCAGATGGCGGCATCAGGTACGCTTGACGCCGTCTTCCTGCTTGGCGTGGACGAAATCGACATCGGCACCGGCGCCTTTGTCATTTATATCGGCACCAACGGCGATCGTGGGGCTTCACGCGCGGACGTGGTGTTGCCGGGCGCCGCTTATCCGGAAAAGTCGGCGACTTACGTCAATACCGAAGGGCGCGTGCAGATGACCACGCGGGCATCTTTTCCGCCGGGCGATGCGCGCGAGGATTGGGCAATCCTCCGCGCGCTTTCTGATGTATTGGGGAAGAAGCTTCCCTACGATTCGCTCGCAGCGCTGCGGCAGGCGCTTTATCGGGCTTATCCGCATTTCATGCGCGTCGGCCAGATCGCGCCCGGCAGTGCGGACGATGTGCGCAAGCTTTCGGCGCTTGGCGGAAATGCGGACAAACAGCCGTTCCGCTCGAGCATCGCCGACTTTTACTTTACCAATCCGATCGCTCGTTGCTCGGCGGTAATGGCGCAATGCTCGGCAATCGCCGGCGGACGCCGCGCCATGACGGCGGCGGAGTAAGGCACGGCGACGATGGCAACGTTCTGGTCCGATTATATCTGGCCGCTGGTCATCATGGTGGCGGAGAGCGTGCTGCTCCTCGTCATCCTGCTGATCGTCACCGCCTACGTGCTTTATGCCGACCGGAAAATCTGGGCTGCGGTGCAGATCAGGCGCGGGCCGAACGTCGTCGGACCGTGGGGATTGTTTCAATCGTTCGCCGATCTTTTGAAATTTGTGCTCAAGGAGCCGGTCATTCCTGCCGGCGCCAACAAGGGCGTGTTTCTGCTGGCGCCTTTGGTCACCTGCACGCTGGCGCTTGCCGCTTGGGCGGTAATCCCGGTCAGCGCCGGCATGGTCATCTCCAATATTAATGTCGGTGTTCTTTATATCTTCGCGATCTCCTCACTGATGGTCTACGGCGTGATCATGGCCGGGTGGTCGTCGAATTCGAAATATCCGTTCCTCGCGGCGCTACGTTCGGCCGCGCAGATGGTGTCCTATGAAGTCTCGATTGGCTTTGTCATCATCACCGTGTTGCTGTGTGTCGGCTCGCTCAATCTGTCTGCCATTGTCGAGGCGCAGAACAGCCGCTTCGGCCTGTTCGGCTGGTACTGGCTGCCGCTGTTGCCGATGTTCGTGATTTTCTTTGTTTCCGCGCTCGCCGAAACCAATCGCCCGCCGTTCGATCTGGTCGAGGCTGAATCGGAACTGGTCGCCGGCTACATGGTCGAATATGGCTCCACTCCGTACATGATGTTCATGCTTGGCGAATATGTCGCCATGGCCACTATGTGCGCGATGGGAACGATCCTGTTCCTCGGCGGCTGGCTGCCGCCGTTTCCGGTGGTGCCGTTCACCTGGATACCGGGGCTGATCTGGTTCGTGCTCAAAGCCACCTTCCTGTTCTTCATGTTCGCCATGGTGAAAGCGTTCGTGCCGCGCTATCGTTACGATCAGCTGATGCGGCTCGGCTGGAAGGTGTTCTTGCCGATTTCGCTTGCTATGGTCGCGATCGTCGCCGGCGTTATCGAAGTGATCCGAGGCTGACATGCGACTCGACCAGGCCGCACGCTCCATTTTCCTCAAAGAGTTTGCGCAGGCATTCTTTTTGTCTATGCGCTATTTCTTCAAGCCGAAGGCCACGATCAATTATCCGTTTGAGAAAAACCCGATCTCGCCCCGGTTTCGCGGCGAGCACGCGCTGCGCCGCTACCCGAACGGCGAGGAACGCTGCATCGCCTGCAAATTGTGCGAAGCGATCTGTCCGGCGCAGGCGATCACCATCGAAGCCGGCCCGCGCCGCAACGACGGCACCCGCCGCACCACGCGCTACGACATCGACATGGTCAAATGCATCTATTGCGGCTTGTGCCAGGAAGCCTGCCCGGTCGATGCGATTGTCGAGGGACCGAATTTCGAATTCGCCGCGGAAACGCGCGAGGAGCTTTATTACGACAAGGAGCGGCTACTCGCCAATGGTGACCGCTGGGAGCAGCAGCTCGCCAAGGCAATTGAACTCGACGCCCCCTATCGGTGATGCGATGGATTTCACCAGGCTCACAACATCTCTGATGTTGCCTCCCCCCTTGAGGAGAAGGCCGGCGCATGAAATGCGCCGGGAGGGGAGTGCCTGCTTTACTGCTTTGAAGGTATCCGCTTCCCTAACCCTCCCCCTCAAGGGGGGAGGGAACATGCCTGTGCGCGCAGGAGCCACTCAGTGATCCTGCAAGCGATTTTCTTTTACCTGTTTGCCGGTATATGCATCGCCTCGGCGATCATGGTTATTGCTTCGCGCAACCCCGTACATTCGGTGCTTTTCCTCATTCTCGCCTTCGTCAACGCAGCGGGCCTGTTCGTGCTGTTGGGCGCGGAATTTCTCGCCATGATCCTGATCGTGGTCTACGTCGGCGCCGTCGCCGTGCTGTTTCTATTCGTGGTGATGATGCTCGACGTCGATTTCGCCGAATTGCGCCGAGATTTCCTCAATTATCTGCCGATCGGCGCGATCGTCGGCGTGATCCTGTTGATCGAGCTTATTTTCGGCGTGATCGGGTGGGTCATCACGCCCGGCGCGCCGAAGGCGATCAGCGCGCCGATCGCGGCCGACGTCAGCAACACCCAGGCTCTCGGCCTCGTGCTTTACACACGCTACGTCTATTTCTTCGAAGCGGCCGGTATGATCCTCCTCGTCGCGATGATCGGTGCGATCGTCATGACATTGAGCCACAAGCCCGACGTCAAACGCCAAAACATCGGTGATCAGCTCGCTCGGCGGCGCTCAAACGCCATCGATGTGGTCAAAGTAAAATCGGGGCAGGGGCTGTCATGATCATCGGCCTCGGCCACTACCTGACCGTCGCAGCGATCCTGTTTACGCTCGGCATCTTTGGCATCTTTCTAAACCGCAAGAACGTGATCGTCATTCTGATGTCGATCGAATTGATCCTGCTCGCGGTCAACATCAATCTGGTGGCGTTTTCGTCGTTTCTCAACGATGTAGTCGGACAAGTCTATGCTCTGATCGTGCTGACGGTCGCGGCGGCCGAAGCCGCGATTGGACTTGCCATCCTGGTTGCTTATTACCGCAACCGCGGTTCGATCGCGGTTGAGGATGTCAATTTGATGAAAGGCTGAAGCGGCAAATGTACGAGGCGATCGTCGTCCTGCCGTTGCTCGGCGCCATTATCGCCGGCGCGATTGCGCTTGTTGGCGCACGCGCGCGCCTTCCCGGCGAAAATCCGCCGCCGCCGCACGACCATCATGCCGCCCCGCTGGTGCCCGAGCATGTGCACGGCCCGCCGCTATCCGAGCCAACACACACCGAAATCGATCGCCCGAGTTTGGAGAAAGGCCAAATCGCCGAACCGGCGGCCGGCTCGCAGGCCGCCGAATTGATCACCACGACACTGCTCGGCATTTCTTGGGTGCTTTCGTGCATTGCATTCGTTGACGTCGGTTTGCATGGACACGATGCGCGCATCACGATCTTCAATTTCATCGCCTCCGGGGACCTAAAAGTCGACTGGGCGTTGCGCATCGACCCGCTCACCGCCGTGATGCTGGTGGTGGTCACCACGATCTCCGGCCTCGTGCACCTCTACTCCATCGGCTACATGGCCGAGGACCCGTACAAGCCGCGCTTTTTCTCCTATCTGTCGTTCTTCACCTTCGCCATGCTGATGCTGGTGACGGCCGACAATCTGGTGCAGCTGTTCTTCGGCTGGGAGGGCGTCGGGCTCGCAAGCTATCTGCTGATCGGCTTCTGGTTCCACAAACCCGAAGCCAATGCCGCGGCGATCAAGGCATTCCTGGTCAACCGCATCGGCGACTTCGGCTTCGCGCTCGGCATTTTTGCCGTGTTCCTCCTCACCGGATCGCTCGCCTTCGACACGGTGTTTGCGCAAGCGCCGAGTCTCGCCGGCAAGACGTTTCACTATCTCAGCTTCAACGTCGATGCGCTGACGCTGATCTGTCTCCTGCTGTTCA